>DAINND010000160.1:0-7194 GCA_036736065.1 Ilumatobacteraceae bacterium | reverse complement strand
AGGTTGTCGCCCCAGCTCGCGACCGCGCCGCTGCCGAGGACGGCGCACGTGTGCGCGGCGCCGGCCGCCACGTCGACCGCGCCCTTGACCGCAGCGAGCTCCACCGACGTGGCGCGGCTCGGCGTGTCGGCACGCGGCCCGATGGCGCTGCCCAAGCAGCCCTGTGGCCCCGGGCTCGAGACCTTCGCCGGCCATTCGTTCCATACCGCGCGTTGGGACTACGCCTACACCGGCGGCGACTCGACCGGCGGGATGACCGGGCTGGCCGACAAGGCTGTCGCCGTCATCGGCACCGGTGCCTCGGCCATCCAGTGCGTGCCCCGTCTGGCGCGCGACGCAGCACAGGTCTACGTCTTCCAACGCACGCCGTCGTCGGTCGACTGGCGGCGCAACGCGCCCACCGCCCCTGCCTGGTGGGCGTCGTTGGAGCCAGGCTGGCAGCGGGCCCGGCGCGAGAACTTCGACGCCATCTCGATGGGCCGACCGGTCGAGGTCGATCTGGTCGACGATGGCTGGACCGACATCTTCCGGTCGATCTCGTCACCGAAGGGCGAGCACCGGCCGCGCACCCGCGAAGAGCGCGACCGGATCGTGGAGCTCACCGACTTCCAGAAGATGGAAGAGATCCGTGGGCGCGTCGACGCCACCGTCGCCGACCCGACGACAGCCGAGTTGCTCAAGCCGTACTACCGGGTGATGTGCAAGCGGCCGACGTTCAACGACGAGTACCTCGAGTGCTTCAACCGGCCCAACGTCACGCTGGTCGACGTGAGTGAGAGCAAGGGCGTGGAGCGGATCACCGAGCGGGGAGTGGTGGCCAACGGCCACGAGTACGCGGTCGATCTCATCGTGTACGCCTCGGGTTTCGAGACGTCGCCTGACCTGCGTCGACGCACCGGAGTGGACGTGATCGGCCGCGACAGGGTGCAGTACGACGAGCACCGGAGCCGAGGCCTGAAGACGCTGCACGGGTTCTGCACCCGAGGCTTCCCCAACCTGTTCTCGATCGGCATCTCGCAGAACGCGTTCAGCGTGAACATGACGTCGATGTTCGACGACCAGGCCCGCCACATCGCCTACATCCTCGCGGAGGCGATGTCCCGCGGTGCTCGGACGGTGGAGCCAACGGTGGAGGCACAGGACGCCTGGGCCGCCGAGCTCACCCCGCCCAGCTCGGGCGGCGACGGCAGCGGCGGGTTCCTGAAGTCGTGCACCCCCGGCTACTACAACAACGAGGGCCGATCCACGGGGGGCAATGCGTTCCTCGGGGCCTATCCACGCGGTATCGGTGCGTTCAACCAGCTGCTCGCGGACTGGCGGGCCGCCGGCGACCTCGATGGCCTGGAGCTCACCTACGACGCCTGACGTCCCGGTGCGATGGTTGAATCGTGAGGTGACCGCGATCGACCTCACCCTTGTGTCCGCCCGTCTCGCACCGATGCTCGAGCAGTGGCTGGCCGAGCATCCGACGCTCCCCTCCGCGGCGGTGGCGCTGCTCGGCCCCGACGGTCAGCGCGCCGTTGTGGCTCGCGGCCTTGCCGACACGGCCACTGGCGAGGTGCTCACACCCGCGCACTCGTACCGCATTGCGTCGTGTACCAAGCCGTTCGTCGCGGCCACGGTGGTGGCGCTCGCCGCCGACGGTGCCCTGGATCTCGACGCCCCGGTGGTGGAGCTCGTACCACCGGCGGTGGCCGATCTGTTCGCTCGCTACGAGCACGCCAGCGTCGTGACGGTGCGGCAGGTGCTGCAGCACCGCAGCGGCTTGGTCGATCACTCGATGTTCCCCGAGTTCAACGTGTCGGCCACCACCGAGTGGACGCCCATCCAGCAACTCGCGATCGCGGTGAGCAAGCCGGCGCTGTTCGTCCCCGGCACTGCGTGCTCGTACAGCGATTCGGGATACGTGCTGCTGGGGCAGATGATCGAGCATCTGACCGGGCAGTCGCTGCCTGCGGCGGTGCGGGCCCGAGCCGGTGTGGATGCCGTCACGATGCCCTCGTTGCACTGGGAGATCGCCGAGGACGCGCCCGACGGCTACCCACGCGCCCACCAGTGGTTCGAGGGCAACGACACGTACGCCTGGAACCCGTCGTTCGATCTGTTCGGCGGTGGGGGACTGGTGTCCACCCTGGCCGACCTCGCCCAGTGGTGGGCGGACTGGTTCACCCGCGTGCACGGCTCGATCGCGACGCATCTGGCTGATCCTGCGCCGACCCTCGGCCCTGACGACACGGCCTTCCCCGGTGGCGATCGCGTGGGCCTCGGCCTCTTCTCGCGCCCCGTGGGTGATGTGCGGATATGGGCGCACGGTGGGTTCTGGGGGCTCGAGACGGGGTACGTACCCGATCTGGGGGTGGCCTTTGCGCTGTCGCTCACTCATCGCGCCCCTGGCCTGCCGGGGCCACTGGCGCTCGCCGCAGCCACGGTGGGCGCGCTGCTGGAGTGCCGATCCGACGCGTGAGCCGGTCGTCGTCGCTCACGCGAACGGCTCGACGCGGCCAGGTCACGCTGTCGGCGACGACGACATCACGTGGGCTTCTTGCCTGCCTTCACGATGCCGTGCTCGATCATCGAGTCGGCCATCGACACGACCATCTCGTCGAGCCCGCGGGGCGTCCACCGGAGGTCGTTGCGGATCTTCGACGTGTCGACGTCTTGGCGAACACCGAGGTCGTTCAGCGCGAGCTGTGCCGTCTTGTCCCACAGCGCGACCATCCGCAGGACCGGGCCCGGGAGCTTGCCGGTCGGGATCTTGAAGCCCTTCGGGCCGAGGTGGGTGGCAAGGACGGCGGCGATCTCGCGGAGCGAATGGTTGGCTTCGGCGCAGAGGTAGCGCTGGCCGGCGGCTGCCGGTGTGGTCATGGCTGCGACATGGGCCGACGCCACGTCGCGCACGTCGACGCACGCGTAGTTGACGTCGGGGATCGCCGGGAAGTCGCGATCGATCAGCTTCTTCACGGCCTCGCCCGAGGTGCCCCAGTCGCTCGACAGCAGTGGGCCGAGCACCAGACCCGGGTTGATCGCCGTGAGCGACAGGGTGGCCGAGTCGTCGAGCTCGGACATGAAGGCCCACGCGGCCTGTTCGGCAACGGTCTTCGATATCTCGTAGGGGCCGATGCGCTTGTCCGTGACGTTCGACCAGCTCGCCTCGTTGAACACATGACTGCGATCGCGTCCGTACAGGACGGCGGCGAGCGACGAGGTGAGCACGACGCGCTCGACGTCGGCGCGGCTGGCAGCGCGCAGCACGCGTAGTGCTCCGTCGCGCGCGGGCACGATGAGCTCGTCGGCGTGCTTCGGCGGAGTGCGCGGAATGGGGCTGGCGACGTGCAGGACGTATCGGCATCCCGAGACCGCCTCGTCCCAGCCGGGGTCGGAGGTGAGGTCGGCGGCCACCACCTCGAAATCGGTGTCGAGGCGCGCCTGCGCAGCTGCACCGAGGTGGGGTCGCAGGACTGCGGCCACCTCGGCCGTGCGCCCGGCAGTGCGCGCCGTGCCACGCACCTTGTACCCGGCCTCGAGCAGCTGCACGATGCAATGCTGGGCGATGAAGCCCGTGGCACCGGTGACGAGCACCGTGGCGGTCGGAGTGCCGTTGGTGGGACTGGTCATGATGTGCTCCTTGAGGTGGCGAGGAGGTTCCAGGCGCCTTCGAGCGTCTGGTCGGCGAGATCGGCTGGCAGGTCGATGCCCCGATCGCGAAGGCTGCGGACCACACCGGCGAGGCCGCCGTACACCTGGGCCACCAGCAGTTCGGGGTCGCCGCTGCGTACGACGCCGGCCCGCTGCCACTCGGCGACGACCGCCCACATCGCGGCATCGAGTCGGTGCGCCACGTGGCGACTCTGGTCGTCGAGATAGGGCTGGTGATGGTGGTTCTCGAGGAACGCGAACCCGGCCTGGTTGTCGATCACGAACCGGCACAGGCGCCGCCAGATGCCTTCGAATGCCTCGGCGGCCGGTGCGTCGATGTCGAGCCCGTCGAGCAGGGCCGTGGCCAGCGCGGTCTTCCACCGCTGGTAGAGCGCATTGACCACACCCATCTTCCCGGGGAAGTAACGGTAGATCGTGCCCGTGGCCACGCCTGCCTGCTCGGCCAGCATGGGCACCGGTGTGGCGCCGAATCCGCGCGACTCGAACAACTCGAGCGCCGAGTCGAGGATGGCATCGGACTTCGTCACAGTGAATGAATGTTCATTCACTCCTCGGCGTGCTGTCAAGTGGACACCGGTCGGGCGCGCGCCGTCCGCGATGGGCCCGTGCGTCAGCTCTAGGGTGCCGGCATGCAGACGCTCTCCACGGTCCTGGCTGTCCTCCTCGCTCTCATCTGCCTCGCCACTGCGGCGGCCGACTTCAAGCTGCTCCCGCAGATCGTCGAGACCATCGAGCGGCTGAAGATGCCCACCCGCATCATCCCGGCGCTCGGCCTGATCAAGGTCGCGGGTGCGCTCGGCTTGCTGATCGGGATCTGGATGGATGCGCTCGGCTCGTATGCAGCGCTCTGCTTCACCCTCTACTTCCTCATCGCCACCGTGCTGCACCTGCGGGTGCGCGACTCCGTCGCCAACACGGCGCCTGCGGCGCTGCTGTTCGTGGTGAGCCTGGTCACCTTCCTCACCGGGCTCTGACACACGGCTCGTCCCGGACCGACAGAGGTCGGGACGAGGTCGGGACGTCCGGCACCGGGCCGTTGCGCGGAGCCGTCCCTACCGTGACCGGTGTCGGTCGCTCAGGTCCCTCCCATCGCGCCGGCGCGCCCGTCGGCGGCTGCGTTCGTCGTGCCGCTCGCCGCGGCGATCGTCACCCGAGCGCGGTTCCTGAGCGCACCGATGGCCGTCGACGAAGGCGGTTACCTCGCGGTCGCCCGTGCCTGGTCGCGCGGCGCTGGGCTCTACGACGACGTGTGGGTCGACCGGCCCCAGGGGCTGCTCGTGCTCTACCGGCTGCTCCACGCAGTGGGCCTCGGCACCCCGGTCGGCGTGCGCCTCGTCGCCGTCGCCGCGTGCGCCCTCGCCGCGCTGGCCTGCGGCCACGTCGCCGCCAGGTTGGTCGGGGAGCGGGCCCGACTCGCTGCAGGGCTGCTCGTCGCCGTGCTCGCCGGGCTGCCGCAGATCGAGGGGCACACGGCCAACGCTGAGCTGCTGAGCGCCTCGCTCGGCGCCGCGTCGCTGGCCCTGTGCCTCGAGGCGTGCCATCGGGGTCGCTCGGGAGCGCGCTGGATGCTGGCTGCGGGCGTGTTGGGCGGCGCTGCTCTGACTGTCAAGCAGAGCGCGTTCGACGCCCTCGGTGCCGCGTTCGTCGCGGTCGTGCTCGTGGGGCTCGCCGGGCCGAGGGCGCGACAGCGAGCGCTCGCCGGCACCTGGCTCATCCTCGGCGCTGCGCTGCCCGTGGGCCTGTGCATGCTGCACGGCGCCCTCACCGGCTGGGACCGGTGGTGGTTCGCGGTGGCGGGCTATCGGCTCAGCCAGCGCTCCGCGCTCGTCGATGCCCACTTCGAGCGGATCGGCGTCGTGTGGGAGGTCGTCGGCCCGGCGGCGGCGCTGCTGATCGTCCTTGCCATCACCGGCGCAGCGATCGGCCTGATGGCATCGCCGCAGTCACGTCGAGCAGTCCTCGTGCTCGGTGCATGGTGGGCGCTCGCTGTGGTGGCATTCGTGCTCGGCGGGCAGTTCTTCCGGCACTACTGGACGATCCTCGCCCTGCCGGTGGCCACGTCAGCGGGCGCAGCGGTCGGTGCGGTCGGCGCCCGGGCCGGCCGACGGGCCCTGCTGATCGGTGCGCTCGTGGGGCCGTCGGTGCTCACCGTCCAGGCACTGATGCTCTCGCGGGCCGAGATCGGCCCGACGTTGCACGACGACGTCCGTCTGGTGCGCAGCGAGCGGGTGGCGCAGTGGTTCATCGACGAGGCGCGACCCGGTGACCGGCTCTACGCGATGTGCGTGAGCGCAGCCGTCTACGGCAACGCCGACATCGATCCGCCGTATCCGTACCTGTGGTGGGACGGAGTCCGCCAGATCCCCGGCGCCACCCAGCTGCTCGCCGAGCTGTTCGAGCGCGACGACCGGCCGCGCTTCGTCGCGGTGTTCCAGACACCGGCATCGTGCGATGCGTCGGGCAGGGTCGACCAACTGGTCCGCCGGCACTACGCCCGGCACTCCGTGGTCGACGGTGTGGTGATCCTCGAGGAGCGGTCCTGACCGATCGTCGGACGATGCCCTGCCAGACTCGAGCTCGTGCAGCGCCGCTTCGCCCAACTCGACGTGTTCACCGATCAGCCCTATCTCGGCAACGCCCTCGCCGTGGTGGTCGACGGTGATGGGCTGAGCACCGACGAGATGCAGCGCTTCGCCAACTGGACGAACCTGTCGGAGACCACGTTCCTGGTGCCGCCCACCGATCCGGCTGCCGATTACCGGGTGCGCATCTTCACGCCCGTCGCCGAGCTCCCCTTCGCCGGCCACCCCACGCTGGGCTCGGCCCATGCCTGGCTCGGCCACGGCGGTGCGCCACGTCAGGAAGGTGTGGTCGTGCAGCAGTGCGGGGTCGGCCTGGTCCCGGTGCGCCGCGACGGCGCAGGCCTTGCCTTCGCCGCGCCGTCGTTGTTGCGTGGCGGGCCGGTGGACGACGCGACGCTGCACGAGGCGGTGGCGGCGCTCGGCATCGGGCGCGACGACGTGGTCGATGCAGCGTGGGCCGACAACGGGCCGGGCTGGCTCGGCCTGCTGCTCCGTTCGGCGGATGCCGTGCTCGCCCTGCGCCCGGGCGCCATGCGCCTGAGCATCGGCGTGGCCGGGTTGCACCCACCCGGTTCGCCGTTCGCCTACGAGGTGCGCGCGTTCTACTCCGAGGCGGGCATGACCTTCGAGGACCCGGTGACGGGGAGCCTCAACGCGTCGATGGCCCAGTGGTTGATCGCCACTGGCAGGGCACACGCGCCCTACACCGTGTCGCAGGGCACGGCCATCGGGCGCGCCGGGCGCGTGCGGATCGCCACCGACGAGGCGGGCGCGGTGTGGGTGGGTGGCGACGTGGTCACCTGCATCTCGGGGTCGGTCGAGCTCTGAGGCGAGCCCTGGCTCGAGCGTTGATCCGAGCACGACCGAACTGGCCGACCTGGGCGCTCGCGGGCTCGCGGCCGTCGTCGACGCATTCGAGGCCCTCGGTGTCACCCGCCGATCCGATCCGACCCCC
>DAINND010000159.1:0-7198 GCA_036736065.1 Ilumatobacteraceae bacterium | reverse complement strand
AGAGGCCGAGGGTCTTGCGGACCGTCACGTTGAGGCTCTTGAAGCCGCCGCCCTGGGGAGTGGTGATGGGGGCCTTCAAGAACACGCCCGTGCGACGCAGCGACTCGAGCGACGCAGGCTCGATGCCTGCGGAGTTGCCCCGCTTGTAGACCGCCTCGCCGATCTCGATCTCCTCGATCGCGATCCTGGCGCCGGCGGCCTCGAGCACGCGGAGCGTCGCGTCCATGATCTCCGGTCCGATGCCGTCTCCGCGGGCCACGGTGATGGGGACGATGGGTTGGCTGGTCATGTGAACCTCACGAGCTAGGCGGCTAATACATGGTATTGAAACCCGGTATTTGAAACCACGTCAAGTCCTGCACAGAAATATCGTCATCGCCTAGACTTGCCACATGCCGCGTCGGACACTGACGAGCTCGACCGAGGTGCCGGCCTGGACCTTCCTCACCAACCACGCCCACGTGCTGCTGTGCATCGCGCAGAACCCGGAGGTCCGCCTGGCCGAGATGGCCCGGCTCGTCGGCATCGGTGAGCGGGCCGTGCACAGCATCGTCACCGACCTCGTCGAGGCCGGCTACGTCCTGCGCACCAAGCAGGGGCGTAACAACGTCTACGAGGTCAACCTCGACCAACCGCTGCGCCACCCGCTCGAAGCGGGCCACCACATCTCGGAGATCTTCCGGCCGCTCACCGGAGCGAAGCGGCCGCGACGCTGAGCACGCTCAGTCGTGCTCGGCGCCCACCTTGCGCAGGGCGGCGGCGTTCATGCAGTAGCGCAGCCCCGTCGGGGGCGGGCCGTCGGGGAAGACGTGGCCGAGGTGCGCGTCGCAGACGTTGCACGTGGTCTCGACCCGCACCATCCCGTAGCTGCGATCGACGTGGTACGCGATCACGTCACCGGCCACCGGCTGGGTGAACGAGGGCCAGCCCGTGCCGGACTCGAACTTCTCGGCGGCGTCGAACAGCAACGTGCCGCAGCACACGCACTCGTACGTGCCCGGCTCGAAGCGGCTGCACATGTCGCTCGAGAACGCCCGCTCCGTGCCGGCATGGCGGGTCACCTGGTAGGCGAGCGGATCGAGCACGGCCCGCCACTCGTCGTCGGAGCGCTCGACGCGCCTCGGCGGTGCCACGTTGCCCAGGTCGGCCAGGCGGATGACGTCGTTCCAGGTGCTCATGCCCCGACCCTATGCCCACGTCGAGTCGGCCCGTCGGGTCCGGGTGCGTGACGAGTGGCCGAGGGCCGCGTCCGGATGGGCGCCTGTCACAGGCGATCTATCGTGGCCCGATGAGCACCAACGGCTCCGCACCGATGTCGCAGCTGCAGTGGGTCGCACCGGGCCCTGGGCAGTGGAACCTCGACCGCTCGCACGTCAACCGTCCGGCCACGCCGATCAGCCAGCACATCCAGTCGACCTGCACGGCGCCCGGCACGCGCCGCGGGTTCGCCGAGATCGGCGCCCCGCTCGATGCCGTCGACTTCGCGTTCGTCAACGGCCTGACCTACACGCGCATCCGCCCGCTCATCGCCCCGAACAAGGCGGCCACGAAGGTGCCGCCGCTCCCGCTGCTCAAGCTCGCGGTCCGCGTGCATCCGGCGATGCGCCGCCGGGCCGCCACCGCCGCCCGCGCCATGGAGGAGCGGCCGTGGCGGCAGGTGCTCGTCGAGTGGTCGCGGCCGGGCGGCCTGCGCGACCAGTACGAGCAGGCCAACCTCGCCCTGCAGGACGTCGATCTCGCTGCGCTGGCCGACGCCGAGGTGGTGGCCCACGTCCACCGGGTGGTGGAGCATGCCAAGGCCATGTGGCAGGAGCACTTCCGGCTGCACATCTACGACCTCGGCCCGATCGGGATGCTGCTCCACAGCGCAGTCGGCTGGGGTCTCGAGGTGAGCGAGGTGGTGCCACTGCTGGAAGGCGCCTCGCCGTCCACGTCCGAGGCAGAGCGCGTCCTGCGGCGCGTGCGCGATGCCGTCGAGGCTGCCGGGGCGCGGCCGACGACACTCGACGAGCTGCGCGCCGTGTCGCCGGTGATCGCCGCCGATGTCGACGCGTTCCTGCGCCTGCGCGGCCACCTGGTCGTCTCGCGCTACGACATCGACGGCCTCACCCTGGCCGAGGCGTCCGACGTGCTGGTGAGCACGATCCTGTCCGCCCGCGACGATCGTGAGCGCGCGGCTGCAGCCATGACGGCGCTCGCCGCAAAGACCGATGCGGTGCGCGAGCGGGTCCCGGCCGATGCGCGTGGCCGGTTCGACGAGCTGCTCGGTGAGGCCCGCGCCTCGATGGACCTGCGCGACGACAACGGCCCGCACACCGTCGAGTGGCCGCTCGGCCTGCTGCGGCTCGCCCTGCTCGAGCTCGGCCGGAGGATGGTGGCTTCCGGCCGGGCGCATCGCGCCGAGCACGCGCTCGAGCTCGCCATCGACGAGGTGGACGTGGCGCTCGAAGGTGGGGGGCCGACGGCCGACGAGCTCGCCGCTCGCCAGCAGTGGAGGGCGACGGTCGACATCGACGACGCGCCTCGGCGCCTCGGCGATCTCGAACCACCCCCACCGCTCGAGGTGCTGCCCGGCCCGCTCGCTCAGATCGTCGGCATGGTGCAGAAGGTGATGGCCGAGGCCGGCCTCGACGGCGAGGTGCGCACGACCGGCCTGAACGGTGTCGGTGTGGGGGAGCGGACCTATCGCGGCACGGCCCGCCTCGCGAGCAGCCCCGAGGAAGCCCTCGAGCAACTGGCGCCCGGCGAGGTGCTCGTGGTGCCGTGCACCACGCCGGCGTTCAACATGGTGCTCGCGATGGCCGGCGCCGTGGTCACCGCCGAGGGCGGCGCGCTCAGCCACGCCGCCGTGCTCGCTCGCGAGCTGGGCATCCCCGCCGTGGTGGGCGCGCCCCGGGCTCTGCACGACATCCCCGACGGCGCCACGGTCGAGGTCGACCCGGTCGCCGGGGTGGTCCGCGTCATCGGCTGACGAGCCCGATGCGGCGGGTCAGCGGTGGCCCGGCGTCATGTAGAACCAGATCGGGAACTTGACCCCGGCGTCGCGCATCGCCGCCCGCGCGGCGAGGATGGTGCCGCCTGCCTCGGTGCGGTCGTAGAACCAGTCCTGCACGGCACGACCGCCGGGAGCCGGCCCGTCGACGAGCTCGAGC
The DNA here is from genome assembly GCA_036736065.1 of Ilumatobacteraceae bacterium. Lineage (GTDB taxonomy): Bacteria > Actinomycetota > Acidimicrobiia > Acidimicrobiales > Ilumatobacteraceae > VFMC01. The sequence continues at coordinate 4,046 of DAINND010000159.1, read as the reverse complement.
GCGGCCTCTTCGTAGTAGGCGCTGATGTCGTGGCACACGGCCACCGGGTTGCCGCCGGGCAGGCCGACCTCGGTCCAGGCCGTGCCGTGGGCGATCGCATCGAAGGCGCCGAGCGCGGCAGGCACCTGATCGGCCGAGATCGCTCTGCCGACGGCGGACACCCCTCGACGGGCGACCGCGCGGTCGTACGCCTTGCGCCGCCCGTTGGCCTCGTCGACGCAGGGCGGCAGTGTCGGGTCGAAACGCGGCGGCAGGCTGCACGCTGCTGGCGCGTCGTCGGCCTCGATCACCAGTGGGTGGTCGACGAGCACGGGCCCGCCGGGCGCCTCGAGCAGCGCGAACGCCCGGGCGAGCACGTCGTGCTGGAGCTCGGGATCGTTCGGCCGGCCGAGTGGCCGACCGAGGGGGAACTCGCAGTGCAGCGCCCGCGGTGGTGCGACCTTCTCGGCCATCGGGCGGATCGACGACAGCACCACCGTGGCGATGCCGGCGGCTTCGAGGACGTGGGCGAGCACACTCACGGTGCGCGTGCAGAGCGGTCAAACAGGTGTGAGCAGTGCGACGTCGACACCCTGGGTGCGCAGCGCCGCCGCGGCTGCCGGCCCGCTGTCGAGGCGGATGGTCGCGACGTCGTCGGGTTGGTTGCCGGCGAAGGAGATGTGCTGCTCGGCGACTGCGCCGATGACGCCGCGCGCAGCGAGCTCCTCGAGGCGATCGATGGGGAAAGCGACGTTCAGGTCGAGGGCGCCGCCGGTGTGGTCGAAGTTCGGGCTCCAGTGGCCGAGCACCAGGTCGCGCCGGTGGCGGTCGATCACCCGGAAGCTCGTGTCGGCAGCGCTGAACGCCTCGTCGCCGACCGCATAGAGCGCGGCGGAGGTGACGATCGCGACCGTCGACTCGGCGAGCGGCTTGGGCGTCACCCAGGCCGGGTCGGGGAAGGTCGGTGCAGGCAGCCCGCCCGCGTGCTGGCGCATCATCTGGTCACCGTTCATGGCGGTGACCCTAGCCAGCGGGCACCGGGCCGCGCTCGGCTCGCTCAGGGCAGGTGCGCGGCGGTGACCGATGCGGTGATGGCCGGTGAGTCGAACCACGGCACGACGAGGTCGTACCCGGCCGCAGCGCACTCGGCCGCGTAGGCGGTGCTGACGGCGAAGATGCCGCAGCGCTTGCCGGCGCGATGAGCCGCCTCGCGGAGCGTGCCGAATGCCGCCAACATCGGCGGCTCGGTGCGGTTCTGGCCGACACCGTGCCCCAGTGCCAGGCCGAGGTCGCTCGGGCCGATGAACACACCGTCGACGCCGTCGACGGCCACGATCGCCTCGACGTCGGCCAGGCCACCTGCGCTCTCGATCATCGGCAGCACCACCACGTCGTCGGCGGCCTCGAACGGGTCGCCGTTGGCCACGCGGAACACGCCGTACGACCGGGTTCCTGTCGGGGCGTAGCGCACGGCGCGCACGATCTGCTCGGCCTCGCCGGCCGAGCCGCACATCGCGACGATCAGGCCACGCACCCCGGCATCGAGCAACCAGCCGATGCGGTCGGGGTCGGCCGACGGAATGCGGGCCAGCACGTCGACTGGCCAGCGGCCGAGTGTGCGGACTGCGTCGAGCACCGACCGCTCGTCGTACGAGCCGTGTTGGATGTCGAGCACGACGGCGTCGAAGCTGCCACTCGCTGCCACCGTGTCGAGCAACTGCGGCTCGGGCATCGTGGCCCACGCGAGCCGGGCCGGTCGTCCCTGGCTCCATCTGGCTCGCACACGGCTGCTCGTCACGGTGGTGCTCCCTCGTCGTCTCGTGGACGTGGCGAGCGTAGCGTTCACCCTGGGGGAGTGATCCGTGGCCACCGGACGGTCCCTACCATCCGCGGCTGATGCAGTCGCGCCCGATGCGGACCACGATCGAAGGAGCGGCACTCGTCGGGTTCGTCTGCGTGCTCACCCTGGCGGTCGCCCGTCTGCTCACGAGGCGCGCGCCGTCGCCGTCGAGCCCGGCCGACGAGCTCGCCGCGTGGTACGCCGACTCGGGGCACCAGCGATCGATGGTCGTGGCGCTCAACCTCACGGTGATCGCGGCGATCGCCTTCCTGTGGTTCATCGCGGTCGTCCGGCGCCGCGTCGGAGAGCGCGAGAACCGCTTCTTCGGCACGGTGTTCCTGGCCAGCGCGGCGCTGTTGTGCGTCGCATGGGTCGTGGCCTCGTGCCTCTACACCGCACCAGCGCTGAGCGGCTACCTGTTCGGCATCGTGCCCGAGCGCAGCGACATCGCCCTGTGGCAGGCCGCCGGCATCGCCGCCGACTCGGTGGTGGGGGCGCGCTTCGAGGCGGTGCTGATCATGTCGACCACGACCGTGGGCCGCCTGTCGGGGGCCTTCGACCGGCCACTCGTGGTGATCGGCTACGTGCTCGCCGCGGGGATGATGGTCGCGCCGCTGCCCAACGATGTCGTGATCTGGATCTTCCCGGCCTGGGTGGCCGTGGTGAGCGCGATGCTGCTCGTGCGTCGACACCGGTTGTCGGGGCCCGGGCCGGGCACCGAGCCCGCAGGCGCTCCCGCATTGCCGTGAGACAGATGAGCCGGTACTGTCTCACCCAGGGAGTGAGCTGCTTGGACGAAGGGGTTGGGGGACATGGGTGATCCGGTGCGTGACTGGGCGACGGACTACGACATCTTCGATACGGCCTACGTCGCCGACCCGTTCGGGATCTGGGACGAGCTCCGCCAGGAGTGCCCGATCGCCCACACCGACCGCTGGGGTGGCTCGTGGCTGCCCACCACCTACGCCGACGTGACGGCCATCGCTCGCGACGTCGAGCACTTCAGCTCGCGCAGCGTCAGCGTGGTGCCACCGCCCTCGCCCGAGCAGCTCGCCAAGTCCGGCGGGCCGGCGCTCGTGGCCGGCGTGCCCCCGATCAGCTCCGACCCGCCCGTGCACACGTGGAGCCGCCGGCTGATCCTGCCCTGGTTCTCGAACAACCGGGTGGCCGAGTACGAGGTGTACACCCGCGAGCTGTGCCGCCGACTGGTGAACGGCTTCATCGAGGACGGCCGGGCGGACGCCGCGGCCGACTACGCCCAGCAGATCCCCGTGCGCGTGATCGGGCTGATCCTGGGCGTGCCCGAGTCGATGAGCGACACCTTCACCGGGTGGGTCCGCGACCTGCTCGAGTTCGCCTACGACGAGGAGCGCCGCGCACGGGCGCGCAACGAGCTGGTGCCCTACTTCTTCAACCTCATGGAGGAACGGCGCGCCAACCCCGGTGACGACCTGATCAGCGAGCTGTTGCAGGCCGAGGTCGACGGCCAACCGGTGCCGGACGCGCACATCCTCGGCACCGTGGCGCTCACCCTGATCGCCGGTGTCGACACCACCTGGTCGGCGATCGGGTCGGCGCTGTGGCACCTCGCCACCAACCCCGAGGACCGGCGTCGGCTGGTGGCCGAACCCGAGCTGATGCCGATCGCCATCGAGGAGCTGTTGCGGGCCTACTCGCCCGTCACCATGGCCCGGATCGTCACCGAGGACCTCGAGTACAACGGTTGCCCGATGCGTGAGGGCGACCGTGTGCTCATGAACTTCCCCGCTGCCAACCGCGACCCCTCGGTGTTCCCCGATGCCGACAAGGTCGTGCTCGACCGCGAGATCAACCGTCACGTCGCCTTCGGGGCGGGCATCCACCGCTGCGCCGGGTCGAACCTCGCCCGCATGGAGCTGCGCGTCGCGGTGGAGGAGTGGCTGGCGCGCATCCCCGAGTTCGAGCTCGACCCCGAGGGCCAGGTCACCTGGGCCGGTGGGCAGGTGCGCGGCCCGCGCAACGCCCCCGTCGTGTTCGCCAACCGCTGAGCGCGCCGCGCACGGCGCGACGTCCGGAATGAAGCCGGCTCCGCGCCGGTTGCAGCAGCCATGACCGCGACCGCCACCCCCCAGGCAACCGACCTCCCGCCGCCCCGGCGCGGCACCCGTGTGGTGTTCGACGCCACCCGAGTGGTGCGCCTCGAGCCCGCCGCGGCCTGGCGCCGCCTCGTCGCCTGGCGCGGCCACGG
>DAINND010000158.1:0-7222 GCA_036736065.1 Ilumatobacteraceae bacterium | reverse complement strand
TTCTTCGCCGGCCTGGCACTCAACCGCAAAGTAACGAACGAGGGCGAGATCATGGCGCGCATCGAGTTCTTCGGCTCGACCCTGCTCATCCCGATGTTCCTCGTGTCCGTCGGCACCATCATCGATCCGGCGGTGCTGATCGATCCGGCCACGCTCGCCCTCGGCGGGCTGTTCACCCTGGCCTGCGTGCTGGGCAAGCTGATCGCCGCAGCACTGTGCCGACCCCTGTTCGGCTTCTCGTGGCCCGAGACCGGGGCGATGTTCGGGCTGTCCGTCGTTCAGGCGGCCGCCACGCTGGCGGCGACCTTCGTCGGCCTCGAGATCGGTCTGTTCTCGATGGCGACCGTCAACGCCGTGATGATCGTGATCGTCGTGACGATGCTCATCTCCTCGACGGCCGCCCAGCGGTTCGGCAGCAGGATGCCCCGGCCCCCGGTCGACACCTCCCGGCTCGGCCGCAGCCTGCTGGTCCAGGTGGACGACGTGGCCGAGCTGCCGTCGACGCTGCGCATCGCCAAGCAGCTGGCCGCCGGTGACGGAGGCGTCGTGCGACCGATCATGGTGGTGCCCGACGGTGCTGCCCACCCCGACGAGCACGTCCTCGAACAGGCGCACCAGTTGATCGCCGCGACCGGCATCGACGCCGAGCTCGCGATCGTCTGCGACACCACCGTGAGCGACGGCGTGGTCCATGCAGCGTCGGCCTCGCAGTCCTCACTCGTCGTCGTGCCCGCGGCCAGCCAGAGCTGGCTGCCGACCCTGTTCGAGGCCTCCCAGCACCGGCTCGTGTCGAGCTCGCCGGCTCCGACCGTGCTGGTTCGCTCGGGCATCAGCACCACCGACCGGGTCGTGCTGATGCTCAACAGCGCCCAGGCTGCCCGCCCCACATCCGCGGCGCTCTACGCGGCGCAGGTGGCCACGCGGCTCACCTCCGGCTCCGAGCTCGTGGTCGTGACCGTCGCCGCACCCGACGCCGAGCTCTCGGACATCTGGCAGCAGGCCACAGTGGAACAGGTGGAGCACACCACCCAGTGGTGGGCAGCGAACGGGAGGTCGAGCGACCTCGTGGTGGTGCCGGGCGGCCGCAACGGCGCTCTCGCCACGGCACGGCTCGCCAAGGCCGTGACAGCCAGCCAGGCGAGCCTCGCCGTCGTGGCCGACCGCCAGTCGGTGGCCTCGCCGAGCGGTCGCGACGACCGCACGGGGATCCTCTCGATGGCTCGTTCGGGAACTTGACCGGCGGCTCCGCAGCGACCGTCTCGCGAGTGGGCGCAGAGGGACTCGAACCCCCGGCATCTTCCTTGTAAGGGAAGCGCTCTGACCAACTGAGCTATGCGCCCGACGTGCGGATCGACAGGCTACCGCCGTGCGGCCCGGGCCCGGGTCGGCCCGTCAACGGCCTGCCTGGGGCGACCTCCCCGCGAGGAGGCGCGCGAGCAGCTCCGCGGTCGCCGCGGCGACAGGGCTGCGCCGCGCAGTCGGATCGAGCACGATCAGGGGCCGGCCGCGGACGTCGACCACGGGTGACCCGGCTTCGGCGCACACCAGCACGGCAGCGGCGTAGTCCCAGACACCGTGCGCGTCGTCGACGCAGTCCACATACCCGTCGAGCGCACCCTCAGCCACCAGGCACAGGTCGAGCGCCGCGGCGCCGAGCATGCGCACCTGCCAGGTGCCGAGCGGCCGAGCGGGCACTCCGTTCAGTGCGACGACCGCTCGGTCGAGGGTGCGGCACCCTGAGCCGCCGAGTCGGCGGCCGTCACGGAACGCGCCCTGCCCACGCTCGGCCCAGTACCGGGCACCAGTGGCTTGGTTCACGACGAGCGCAGCTGCGGGACCGTCCTGGTCGACCAGGCACAGTGACGTCGCGAACCACGGGATGCCGCGGTCGGCATTGGTCGAGCCGTCGACCGGATCGACGATCACCCACTCCCCTGTAGAGCCCGGCTCCAGGCCACTCTCCTCGGAGAGCACGCCCACCCCGGCGCGACGCAGGCCGCCGAGCACTGCATCGTCGGCGCGCAGATCCCGCCGGTACTGACCCTCCCGCTGCCCACTCAGCCCGCCCTCGCCGCCGCGGCGGAGGACGGCGGCGACGGCATCGGCGGCATCGTGGAGCAGGCCCAGTCGGTCGGTCGTCACGGCCCTGCACGGTAGTGTCGTTGCACGGGCACCGTGCCCCACACCGGAAAGGATCCCCGTTGGCCGTCATCGACGTCGCCGGTTTCGTGGCTGACCTCAAGAGCCACGCCATCGACCACGGGTTCCACGGCCACGACGAGCGCCACTTCGTCGAGACCTACTCGCTCCGGCAGCTCTGGGAGGTCGACCTCCACCCGGAAGAGGCCTGCAACGGCCCCATCGACCTGCACCTGTCGCTCGAGGTCGACCCTCGGGCACTGCTCGGGTTCGAGGACGAGGTGCTGAAGATGGACGACCCCGACGACGACCCGCCGACGGGATTCACCTTCCCGCTGCTGTTCACGTGGACCCTGCCACCGCTCCCCCAGCCACCCGACCTCCTGGCGCTCGCCATCGACATCGCCGGTGTCGGCGGCACCGAGTTGCCGATCGAGGTGTCGGCGATCGACTCGTTCGCCAGCGTCACCGACGCGCCCGAGCGGAGCCTGTCGCTCGTGGCCCGCATCCCCGTCGAGCTCGCCGACGTCTACACCGGCAACGAGGAGGCGTTCTGCGACACCCTCATCCGGTGCCGCGACGTGAGCCTCTACCTGCTCGACCGCGCCCCGGCATGGCTCGACACCTGATCGTCACCCCCTCCACACGCCGCCCAGGCACCATCTCACCGGAAAGGCACCCACCATGCGAGTCAGCGAGCTGATCGACATCCTCCGCGACTACCCGGCCGACCTCGAGGTCGAGCTGGCCGTCGTCGCCCCCGTGGACGACGAGGAGCCCACCATCACCGTCGACCGCTTCCCGGTCGAGGGCGTGCTGCCGTGGAGCGACGAGGACGAGGGCGGCGAACAGGTGATCTGGCTGATCGGCGGCGAGGACGACGACGTCGACGCGTTCCTCGATGCGATCGAGGACGGCGACGACGACTGACCCGCGGCGTCACCGGGGCTATGGCGCTGCCGGGGCGTTCTCGACCCGCACGTCGACGGCGACGACATCGGCGCGGACGAGGTCGAGGGTGTGGTCCTGGAAGCACCCGACGAGGCGACGCCGACCGGTCGTGCCGAGCGCTCGATCGAGCTCGAGGCGCACGGCGCCGCCGTCGAGGCCGACCACGGAGGTCGGCGCCACCCCGGTGCCGAGCCGAGAGCGGCAGGCTCCCCACAGCTCCACCACCAGCAGTTCGGGATCCTGCTCGAGCCGGCGCTGCTCGACGACCACCTCCACCACGGTCGAGCCGCGCGCCATGACGTCGCCGGGACGGCTCTGGGTGAGCTGACGCAGCGCCTCGACCGCCCCGGCCGCCAGCGCGAGCGCGACCAGGCCCACGATGAACCGACGCAACCGGCCACGACGCCTGCGTCGGCCGGCAGCTGAATCGCCGTCACCGTGCACCAGCACCACACCGAGCCGCTCGAGCTCCCCCGGGCCGAGGTTCGGGTGGGCGACCGCGCCGGAGATCCGCTCGACGACCGATGCCAGGAACGACAGGATCGCCCCTGCGCCGAGCAGGATCGGGACGAACACACCGCGATCGCGCGTGTCGTCGAGCCACGCGAAGTGTGGACGCTCGACCGGAGCGGCCCGGACCTCGTGAACGGAGGCTGCACGGTCGGTGGCCAGCCGACGATCGACCTCGTCGACGCGGTGCTCGAGCCTCGTGAGGTGGCCGACGAGCACGGTGGTCGAGAACACCACCAGCGCAGCGACACAGACCAGGGCGGCCAACGCGGCCCGGTTCCACTCCCAGCGCGCGAGGTCGACCACCACGTACACCGCCGAGACGATGACCACGACGAAGGCGATCGACATCCCGACCCGGCGAGCGGCGCGCCGCGGCTCAGCCCTGCGCATCATGGCGACGCCTCCAGCGGATCGACGACGCGGACCTCCCCCGTCGCGCCATCGAGCTCCACCAGGCAGCCGACGGGGAACCGCCGTCGCGCCCCGTCCACGGCGACCACGGCGGGCACGCGCGCCTCGCGAGCGAGGATGGCGAGATGTGAGAGCGGGCTGCCGGTCTCGCTCACCAAGCCGGCGAGGCGCCCGAGCACCCCGGCCAAGGCCGGCGCGAGATGGTCGGCCACGAGGACCACCGGTTCATCGCCGCTGATCCGCGCCGGGTCGTGCACCACCCTGCCGAGTGCCCGGCCGCCACTTGCCGCGAGGCCGTGCCCGTCCGGCTTGCCGGCCCGCTCCTCGGCTCTCCTCGGACGTTCCTCGACCGGGAGCACGGCGCCCCCCGCCCACCGGAACGAGCTCGGCAGCGGAGGGCCCGGCACCGGCACCGGCTCGTGCTCGAGCCGCTCCGGAGGTCGGGAGCCTCTCGCCATTGCGCACAGCTCGTCGACGCGCAAGCGTTCCAGCTCGCTGCGATCGTGGAGTCCGCCCGACGCGACCATCCGCTCGCCCAGTTCGCCGGCAGCTCGACCGAGCAACTCCTGCAACCAGCGCGCCCGAAGACGCAGCGCCTCACGCGGACCGAGCTCGGACAACGCGCCGGTGGGCGCAGACGACCACGCCCCGGGCCGAGTCGTGGTGGCCGGCAGCGATCGCAGCCCGCCCAGCTGCGGAGGGCCGAGCATCACCACCTCGGGAGCCGAGGCGATGAGCGCACCATCACCGAGGCCCTCGGCGCGACCGGCAGCGAGCGCTGCCAGTGCACTGCCCGCGGCGGTGGGCGCAGACGTCTGCTGGTCGGGCTCGGCTGCGAGCAGGATGCCTGCGAGCACCTCGTGGAGATGGACAGCGGCGAGCTCGTGTCGTGCTCCGTCCACCACCTGGGCCAACTCCACCGGCGTGAGGGTGTCGAGCCGACCGACACCCTCCAGCCGCCGGTCCACGCTGTCGACGCTCACCGCGACGAGCTCAGGGAGCACGGCGCGCAGCCGACCCACGCGCCATGCGGCACCCAGGCGCCGCACGACGGCTGCCGGGGAGTACCAATGCCCTCGTCGACCACCCACGACCCCGATGAGATCGAGATCGACCGCGACCCGCCCACCGATCGTCACGACGACCGGCGACCGTCTGAGTCTGCGTGCCGAGACGGCCCCGCACGCGCGCAGCGCCCCGACGATGCCCTCGCGCAACGGCGTGACCCACAGGTCGTCCTCGAGCGGCGCCAGCGCGTCCGGGAAGGTCTCCGCGACAGGCCCCGGACCGAGCAGCACTGAGCGCTCGCCGCGCCTCCGCGCAGGAGGCACTGCCGTGATCGGCCGCGACTGGAGCAGCACCAGGCGACCCGAGTGGTCGACGAGCCACTCGATGTCCTGGGGGCACCCGAAGGTGCGCTCCGCCCGTCTCGACATCCGCGCGAGCTGGCGACGCAGACGAGCGTCGAGCTCGTCCACCGCACCGGTTCGCGTCGCGCGAACCACACGCCCACGACGGGTGACGACGTAGTGATCGGCCAGGGCGCGACCACTCACCAGCGCCTCCGGGCTGCCGTCCACGACATCGATGACGATGTGATGGCGCTCACCGGTGAGTGGATCGACCCCGAACATCACCCCGCCCAGCCGAGCACGGGCCTCGCACTGAACCAGCACCGCCAGTGGGCACGGCTGCCCGTCAGCGCCAGGAACCCATTGCGCCGAGCCGACGACCGTCTGCACTGCGGCGCGGTACTGCTCGCGGGTGCGCACGTCGAGCACCGACGAGAACCGCCCGGCCATCGACGACGCACCTGCGTCCTCGATCGTCGATGACGATCTGACGGCGAGTGGCCGAGCGGGCCCACCCGCCAGCGCATCGAAGATCTGCTCAGCCGCTGCCGACACCTCGGCGTCGACCAGGCCTCGCGCCACGGCCACCGTGGTGAGCACGGCGCCGTCCAGGGTCGGGAACCCGGCGCGACATGCTCGGGCGAGGTTCGCGGCCTTCGCCCCGACAAGCCCTGCCGACAGCGCACGAGGATCGGACAGTGCGCAGACCAGCTCCGCTGACGCCACGGACGGCACGGTAGGGGTCGTGAAGGATGCCGCCCAGGGTCCGAACGGCCCTGGGCGCACGCCGCCTGGACAGGCATCGTGGGACGGGAGGTGAGCCTGCCGATGGATCCGGTCCGTGCAGCACGTCGGTCGCAGCGACGCACGGCGCGCCGCGCTGCTCTCGGCATCGTCGTCATCGTGGGCTTGGTCCTGTTGGCCGTGGGCATCACGTACCGACGACAGATCGTGTCGCTGCTCACCCATCTGAAAGGAGGGCCGTCCGAGCGCTGGGCGTACGTGCCCCACTCCCCTGCTCCGAGCCTGCGGATCGCAGTGGCCGGCGACACGGGAGACAGCGGATCGCATCTCGATGCCGTGACGGCATCGATGGACGCGCTCGGCGCCGGCGACCCCTATGACGCGCTGCTGCTCCTCGGCGACAACGTCTACCCCGATGGCGATCCTGCGAAGCTACCCGAGACCGTGTTCGGGCCGTTCGGCACCACCCTCGCTCGGGGTGCGTCGCTCCACGCGATCCTCGGCAACCACGATGTCCAGGGCGGGCACGGGGAGGCGCAGATGGAGGCGCTCGGCCAGCCCGGTCGGTGGTGGAGCGTCCGGCTCGGCGATGTCCACCTGGTGGGCCTCGACTCCAACGACCTCGACAACCCCGAGCAACTCGAGTTCCTCGACGAGGCACTCCGCACGAGCGACGCACGTTGGCGGATCGTGGCGCTCCACCACCCGCCCTACTCCGCCGGCTACCAGGGCTCGAGCCGACGCGCTCGTGAGGTGATCGCGCCGATCGTGACCCGCCACGGCGTGCAGCTGGTCCTGTCCGGCCACGACCACGACTACCAACGCAGCACGCCGATCAGCGGGGTCGTCTACGTCGTCAGCGGAGCCGGCTCCGGGTCGCGGCGCACCGGCGAGGACTCGTTCACAGCCGTGTCGTGGGCCGAGATGCACTTCCTCGACATGGCGGTGGTCGACGACCGGCTCGTCGTGCGCGCCGTCGACCGCGACGGCCTCGTGTTCGACGAGTTCGAGATCGCCGGACGACTTGGATGACGGCGTGTCGATCGGCGATGACGAAGGTGGGGCGGGCAGGGATCGAACCTGCGACCCAGGGATTATGAGTCGAGCCCAAA
>DAINND010000157.1:0-7264 GCA_036736065.1 Ilumatobacteraceae bacterium | reverse complement strand
CGGTGAGCGCCACCAACTCGACGTCGTCGGCCGCCGCTGGCTCCGATCCGACGGCCCAACCCGATCCGTTGGCCCAGTCGGGCCTCGCCGGCGCCCGTGTGCGCGACCGTTTCGTCGGCAACGGCCTCGGCGGCACGATGACCATCGACCTGTCCGATGAAGGCCTCGGACCGCTCAGCGTCCGCGCCCACCAGAGCGGCAGCGGCCTCCACGTCACGCTCGCAGCCGGTGAGAGCGCCACCCGCGAGCTGATGCTCAGCCAGAGCATGCAGCTGCGCAGCGAGCTCGAGTCGGTCGGCCCGGTCGGGTCGCTCGACGTGACCGACAGCCTGTCGGGCGGCGGTGGCGGACGGGGTGCGGCCGGTGACGGTCGCACCGGCTGGGCCGACGACCGCAGCGCTCAGCCGGACCAGCGCCTCCGCAACGATGCCGCGGCCACGGACGCAGCGCTGCGCCCGACCCCTTCCGATCGCCGATCGGCCCTCGTCCCCTCTGCCGGATCGACCGGCCTCGACCTGCTCATCTGATCCGAGGAACCCCATGACCGTCGCACCCATCTCGGGCGTCACCAGAGCCACGACCACGCCGAGCATGACCAACGGGCTCGCTCCGGCACCCGGCACATCCACGACCGGCACATCGACGACCGGATCTGGCACGACCCGAGCCAGCACATCGAAGATGCCCGGTGGTCTGCTCGACCGCGAGGCGTTCCTGAAGCTGCTGGTCACCCAGCTCCGTTACCAGGACCCCACCAAGCCGCTCGACTCTTCGCAGATGATCTCGCAGTCGGCCCAGCTCTCCGTCGTCGACAAGCTCGAAGAGATCGCCGACCTCATCGAAGCCACCGGCCCGTCCAACCGCTTCGCGGTCGGTGGCGCGCTGATCGGCAAGCAGATCACCTTCACCGGGCCCGACGGCAGCCCGCAGACAGCGCTCGCCTCGGCGATCAGCTTCGATGGCCCGAACATGGTGATCCGTGCCGGCTCGTTCGATGTGCCGATCGACGCGGTCCGCAGCGTGTCGACACCGCCGACACAGCCGACACCGCCGACACAGCAGCCCTCCGCCCCTGCGCCGGCGAGCTGAGCCCTCGGGCCCGCGGCCACCACCGACCATCTGACCCAACCGACCACCAACCACCCGATCACCCACCAGGAAGAGGAAGCCACCATGATCCGCTCGATGTCCAGCGCCATCTCCGGGATGCGTAACCACCAGCTCATGCTCGACGTCGTGTCGAGCGACATCTCCAACGTCTCGACCATCGGCTTCAAGAGCTCACAGATCCTCTTCTCGGACGTGCTGAGCCAGACCCTCCAGGCCGGTGACCCGCAGGGTGTGGTCGCCGGAACCAACCCGTCCCAGGTCGGCCTCGGATCACGGCTTGCCGGCACGGTGCAGAACTTCGCCCAGGGCGCGATGCAGCGCACCGGGCGCTCGACCGATCTCGCCATCGAAGGTGAGGGCTTCTTCGTCGTGAACAGCGCGAACGCCCAGCTCTACACCCGCAACGGCTCGTTCTCGTTCGATGCCCAGGGCTACCTGGCCACGGCCGACGGGTGGTTCGTGATGGGCTGGCAGGCGAACAGCGACGGCGACATCGACCCGACCGGGGCGGTCACTCGCTTGCGCGTGCCGATCGGCAGCGCCCTGGCGCCGGTGCAGACCACGCAGATCGAGGTGGCGGGCAACCTCAACGCCAGCTCTCCTGTCGGCACCCGAGTCACCAACACCGTCACGGCCTACAACGCGCAGGGATCGGCCGTGGCCATGGCGGTGTCGTACACGAAGACCGCTGCCAACGAGTGGACGATGTCGGTCGCCCATGGCGAGCCCGCCACGCAGGTCACGCTCACCGACAACGTGCTCACCTTCGACATCAACGGCGAGCTCACCATCCCGGTCGACCGCAACGTGAACCTCGCCGCCGGTCAGATCCCCGGCATCACCGAGCCGCTGACCATCGACCTCGGCGGGGCCGACACGCCCAACCGGCTGACGCAGTACGGCTCGCAGTCGACGGCCAGCATCACGGCGCAGAACGGCTCGTTCGCCGGTGCCCTGCAGTCGTTCAACGTGAGCAACGGCGGCGCCATCGTCGGCGTCTACTCGAACGGCAAGTCGGTCCAGGTCGGCCAGGTCGCCATCGCCCTGTTCACGAACCCGCAGGGCCTCGAGCGTGTCGCCAACGCATGGCGCGAGACGGCGAACTCGGGCCTGCCGCAGGTCGGCCAGGCCGCTTCCTTCGGTCGCGGCAAGATCAGCGCCGGCACCCTCGAGCTGTCGAACGTCGACCTCGCCGAGGAGTTCAGCCGACTGGTCGTGGCCCAGCGCGGCTTCCAGGGCAACGCCCGGGTCATCACGGTCTCCGACGAGATCCTGCAGGAAGTCGTCCGACTCGGTCGCTGATGCCGTGCGCATCTGCGCCGGTTCGGGACCTTCACCATCACCATTCGTCGGTGCCACTCGCTGAGGAGCCATGCAGACAACCGTGTCGAACCCAGAAGCAGCAGACACCACGGCCAATGCGTCGCGCAAGCGGCGCAGCCAGCCGAAGCTCTACGACTTCCGTCGTCAGAGCACGCTCTCGCGCGACCACGTCCGCACGATGCAGATCGTGCAGGAGACGTTCGCCCGCGGGTTCACCACGATGCTGGCCTCGCAGTTGCGCAGCGTCACCCAGGTGTCGATCACCTCGATCGAGCAACGGTCCTACGACGAGTACGTGCGCTGGCTGCCGAACCCGACCCTGTTGACGCTGCTCAACCTGTCACCGCTGTCCGGCGCGGCGATCTTCCAGATCCCGCTCGAGGTCTGCTTCAGCGCGATCGAGACGATGATGGGTGGCACCGGCGACGGCAAGCAGCCTGAGCGTCCGCTCACCGACCTCGAGCTGCTGCTGATGCGCGGCATCCTCGAGAACACGCTGCCCGAGCTCCGCTACGCCTTCGAGCCGGTGGTCGCCACCGAGCCGAAGATCATGAGCCAGGAGTCGAACCCGCAGTACGCGCAGATCGCCGCGCCGACCGACATGGTCATCGTGGTCGCCTACGAGATCAAGATCGACGCGACCGTCGGCGTCGCCTCGCTCTGCATCCCGTTCTCGAGCCTGCAGCCCCATCTCGAGGCGCTGTCGGCGAGCTCGCTCTACGGCAACCTCTCGAGCAGCAACCGCGCCGAGAACCAGAACCGCCTGCGCATGCACCTCGGCGAGACCAACGTCGAGGTCGCTGCGCAGTTCCGCGACCTCGAGGCCCAGGCCCGCCACATCGTCGGCCTGCAGGTCGGCGATGTCCTGCCGCTGCACCACCCGGTCGACCTGCCGCTCACCCTGGTGGTCGACCAGACACCCGTCCACCTTGCCCTTATCGGCAGTCAGAACCGCCATCTGGCCTTGCTCATCGATCGGCCGGCCGATCCGCTCGAGACACGCGCCCCGTCGCGCTGGTCGCCTCTCGACGAGCGCTACGCGCGCCCCCACTGATCCTGCGATAGCTGCCTGACAAGTGGGCGATTGCCCGCACAGTCCTTGGACGTCGACCCACTGGGTTCGTCACACGAGGGAGTGTTCGACTGATGGATGCACACACCGCCCGACAGGCGTTGGTCGCGGGCTGCGAGAGCGCAGCCCTGATCCTGGCTCAGCAGCTGAGCCTGGGCGACGCCACGCGCGCCGCCCGCACCTGGCCGTTCGACCCCGCTGCGACGGTGCTGCGGATGCCGATCAACGAGCAACATGGGGCATCGCTGCTGCTGGCCGTCAACGGCGAGGTCGCCGACCGGCTCTTCGGTGATGCCGGCCTCACCGCCGAGGCGTTCATCGGCGCCGTCCGCGCCCTGTCCGGTGCGCTCGGTGTCGGTCTGTCCGGCGGCGCGATCGAGGTCGCCGGCTCCGACGAGAACGAGCCCGACGTGGTCATCGAGATCCTCGACGACCTGCGCGTCACTGCGCTCGTCGGGGTCACCCTCGACGTCTCGGTCGACGACGAGCAGGAGCCGGTCGCCCAGCCGTGGGCACCGGGCCTGCTGCAGGGCCGCGGGCCCTCCGCCGGCATGCTCGGCGCCACGCCGCTCACCGTGCTGAACGACGTGATGATGACGGTGACGGCCGAACTGGGCCGCACCACGATGCCCATCCGCGACCTGCTCAACCTCTCGCCCGGGATGGTCGTCGAGATCGACCGCATCGCTGGTGCACCGATCGACCTGCTCGTCAACGGCCGCCGGATCGCCGTCGGCGAGGTGGTGGTGATCGACGAGGAGTTCGGGGTCCGCATCACCGAGATCGCTCCGCCGGACGAGCTGCTGCGATGACCGACGCCAGCTTCGGCGACCTCCTGATGAGGATGGTCGTCTCGCTCGCCGTCGTGTTCGGTCTGATCGCCATCGCCTACCAGGTGATGCGACGTCGGCAAGGCGGTGGCGGGACGTCGCTGATCAGCCGGTCGCGCCCCTCTCGCACGGCCGTCCGCTCCGGCCGCGCCGGCGCGAAGCCTGCGCCGCGCCGCGGCCTGCACGTGCTCAACCGTGTCGGCATCGGCCGGACCACGCAACTCGTGGTCGTCCGCTTCGCCGACGAGGTGCTGCTCGTCGCCGCCTCGGAGCACGGCAGCCCGAACGTGATCGGCTCGATGCCGTTCGCTGCGTGGGAAGCGGCGAACGAGACCCCTGAGGAGCGCATCCCGATCAGCACCGCAGCCGTCACCGGTGGTCAGGCGCTCACGCCGAGCGAGCAGGCTGCGGCTCGGGGCTTCATCGAGGCGCTCCGGGAAGCGACCGTCCGCCGTGCCTGAGACGTCGGCCCCCGTCGCTGCCCCGGCCCGTCCTGCGACTCGGCGCACGGCGACCTTCGTCGCCGTCGTCGGTGTGGCCGTGCTGGCGATGCTGATGCTCGGCTCCGGCCGTGCCATGGCTGCCGCGCCCGTTCCCCCTGCGCCGGTCGCACCGGTTGCTCCCGACGCCCCGGGGGCGCCCGATCCCGGTTCGGTGAGCGACGTGGTCGACCGCGTCGGCACCGGTCCCGGCTCGATCTTCACCGACGACGACCAACCGGGCGATGCGTCGATCAACGTCGACTTCCCCGGCGTCGGGGAGAAGCCCTCGAACACCGTGGTGATCATCCTCCTGCTGACGGTGATCTCGATCGCCCCGAGCTTGTTGGTGCTGTGCACGTCGTTCACCCGCATCGTCATCGTGCTCTCGCTCACCCGCAACGCGCTGGGCCTGCCGACCGCACCGCCGCAGCAGGTGATCGTCGGCCTCAGCATCTTCCTCACCCTGTTCGTGATGGGCCCGACGCTCGGTGAGATGAAAGAGGTCGCCCTCGATCCGTTGCTCGCAGGCACGATGTCGGTCACCGAGGCCTACGACGCCGTCCAGGTGCCGCTTCGCGAGTTCCTCCTCGAGAACACACGCGACGACGAGCTCGAGCTGTTCCTCGACGCCACCGGCACCGAGACGCCCGTGGCCCGCGAGGACGTGCCGCTCAACGCCCTCGTGCCGGCCTTCGTGCTGTCCGAGCTGAAGAGCGGCTTCATCATCGGCTTCGTCATCTTCGTGCCCTTCCTCATCATCGACCTCGTCGTGTCAGCCGTGCTGATGGGCCTCGGGATGATGATGCTCCCACCCTCGTTCGTCTCGTTGCCGTTCAAGCTCCTGCTCTTCGTCATGCTCGACGGCTGGATGCTCATCACCGGCACCCTGCTCAACTCATACGGATAGGCGGCTCCATGACCACGCAACAAGTCCTCGACATCGGCAGCAGCGCACTCGTCGTGGCCGCCAAGGTGGCCGGGCCGTTCCTGCTCGTCGTGCTCGGCGTCGGTCTGGTGATCGGCATCCTGCAGTCGGTCACCCAGCTCCAGGAGCAGACGCTCACGTTCGTGCCGAAGCTGATCGGTGCAGCGATCGTCATCGCGGTCAGTGGAAGCTGGATGCTCCAGTCGATGGTCAACTTCGGCCAGGAGCTGATGTCGGCCATCCCACAGCTGTTGAACGGCTGACGACGATCCGATGCAACTGTTCGTCGACCCACGCCTCCTGGTGGGGTTCAGCCTCGCGCTGACCCGCGCCGCGGCATGGGTGACGTTCTGTCCGCCCTTCAACGGACCTGCCATCCCGGTGCGGGTGCGCATCGGCATGGCCGTGGCGCTCGCCTTCGTGCTCGCCGGACCGATGAGCGCCCAGGTCGAAGGCGATGTCACGTCGATCGGCGGCGCAGCCTTCGTGGGGATGCTGTTCTCCCAGGTGCTCGCCGGCCTGGTGCTCGGCTACTTCGTCGCCGCCCTGTTCACCGTCGTGCAGACCGCAGGTGAGCTGATCGACCTGCAGGTCGGCTTCAGCATGGGCGCGGTCCTCGACCCGATCACCGGCAACAACTCGAGCCCCATCGGCCGCTTCTACCAACTGATGGCGACCGCCGTGCTGTTCGCGATCAACGGCCACGTGCTGGTGGTCGGCGCCTTCGTTCGCTCGGTGGAGGTGGCGCCCCTCGGGCAACTCGACCTCGAAGGTGCCATCGAGTCCTTCAGTCGCCTGCTCGGCATCCTGCTCGTCGCTGCCCTGGAGATCGCCCTGCCCGTGCTCGCCGCGCTGTTCTGCGCCGAACTGGCCCTCGGGTTCCTCGGCAAGGCGGCCCCGCAGTTGAACATCCTCGTGATCGGCTTCGCCGCCAAGTCGTTCATCACCTTCGGCCTGCTCGGGGCGACCCTGCTGCTGCTGCCGGAGACGATGAACTCACTGATCGGCACGGCGCTGCGCTCGGCCTTCGGCGTCTTCGGGAGGTGAGCCGTGTCACAACGTGACGGCAAGACCGAAGCACCGACACCCAAGAAGAAGCAGGACGCCAAGAAGAAGGGCACGGTCTCCAAGTCGTCGGACCTCGGGCCGTGGCTCACCCTGCTCATCGCCAGCTACTTCGTGCCCTGGCTGGTCGTGTCGGTGGGTCGCGGGCTGATGGGGCTCATGGCGTCGCTCGACGACCTCGCGTCGCGACCAGACCCGGCGATGGTTCCGCAGCTGCTCGGTCGGGCGATGTGGTCGGGCTTCATCGCCTCGCTGCCGTTCCTGCTCGCGCTGATGCTCCTGTCGGTCATGACCACGATGGCGCAGACCGGGTTCGTGCTCTCCCTGCATCCGCTGAAGCCCGACTTCCGGCGGCTCGCCCCGCTCAAGGGGACCACGCGCCTCGTGTCGGGCCGGGCGTAGGGGGAGGTGGGCACGCAGCTCGGAACCGAGGGCGCGCCGCGCGGCGCGACGCGGC
>DAINND010000156.1:0-7292 GCA_036736065.1 Ilumatobacteraceae bacterium | reverse complement strand
GAAGCAGAAGAACGGCGTGCCGAGCTTGGCGAAGAACTCGAACGCGGCGTCCTGTTTGGCCATGGCCGCCTCGATCGGGTCGAGACCGGCAGCGAGCCAGGGCCGGTCGAACGTGCCCGCCCCGAAGATGTCACTGCCCGGCCAGTGGAAGCTGTGCCAGTAGCAGACGGCGATGCGCAGGTGCTCGGCCATCGTCGTGCCGGCCACCACCCGGTTCGGGTCGTAGACCTGGTAGCGCAGCCCGCCCGTGTCCGGTGCACCGGCGAACGCGACGGGTTGGGGCACATCGGTGAAGAACTCGGTCATGGGGGTTGCTCCTCGTCGGTCGGCGTCGGGCGATGGGCGCCCTGGCGTCACACGGTTCGTTTGCGGCTGATGGCGTCGACGGATGCGGCGAGCATCAGGGCGAGGCCCGCGCAGACGAACTTCACACCCGAGCTGCCGAAGTCGATCTCGACGCCGAACGGCGAGCGCTTGCCCACGAGCGGCAAGCCGTTCGGGATGAGCGCCAGCACCAGGCCGCCGAGGATCGCGTTCACCATCCGGCCGCGACCGCCGAACAGCGAGGTGCCGCCGATGACCGCTGCGCCGACGGCCAGCAGCAGGGTGTCGTTGCCACCGGTGTTGGGGTCGACGGAGTTGACGCGTGAGGCGAGGAAGGCCCCGCCGATCCCCGCGAGCAGGCCGCAGAGGACGAACGCGGACAGCCGGATGCGCTTCACGTTGATGCCGGCGCGACGTGCCGCCTCGGGGTTGCCACCGACAGCCATCAGGTGGCGGCCGTAGCGGGTGCGGTTGAGCACGAAGGTGAGCACGAGCACCAGGATCAGCACCAGCGGAACCACGTAGGGCATGCCGCGCTGCTCCTCCGGCGCGTTCGGGAAGGCCCGGTTCCGGTTGAGCACCGCGACAGCGGTGAGCACCAGTGCTGCGGCGATGCCACTGCGCAGCGCGGCCATGCCCATCGACGCGCGCGACCGCATCGCGCTGCGCACCTGGACCGCCGCGAACGCGAGCACGCCGACGACGCCGATCACCCACGACAGGGCGGGGCTGATGCTGTTGCCGACGATGCCCTTGATGACCGGGTTCGTGATCCGAACGCTGCCGCCCTCCTTCACGAGGATCAGCAGGATGCCCTGGAACACGAGGAAGTTGGCCAGGGTCACGACGAACGACGGGATGCCGAGCCGGGCCACCAGCAGACCGGTCCACAGCCCGAGCGCCAGGGCGACCAGTGCCGACATCGCGATCGCTGCGAGCAATGGCCACTCGGCCTGCAGGCGCAACGCGAGCACGGCCGCCGCCACTCCGGCGGTGTAGCCGGCGGCGAGGTCGATCTCGCCCAGCAGCAGCACGAAGGTGACAGCCATCGCGATGACGATCACCGACGCTGCCTGCTCGAGGAAGTTGGCGAAGTTGAGCGCCGTGAGGAAGGTCTCCGATGCGAGGCCGAAGACGAGGACGAGCACCAGGATGGCGAGCACGGCCGGCAACGAGCCGAGGTCACCGCTGCGCCATCTGGCCAGCGTGTCGTTGACAGCTCCTCCGAAGGTCTGCTGCGTCGTGTCGAGTGCGAAGTCGCTCACCGCTTCGCCGCTGTGCGCATGCGCATCGCCCACGTCAGACCTCCTCGCTCGCCGAGGCAGCCAGACCGACGGCGCCCGAGCGGCCGGCGGTGATCAGCTCGACCAGGAACTCGCGCCGGGTGGCGGCCGTGACGGGCACGTCCGCAGCGACGCGCCCGAGGTACATGGCGCAGACCCGGTCCGAGACCTGCAGCACGTCGTTCATGTTGTGGCTGATGAGCACCACTCCGAGGCCTTGGTCGGCGAGGCGGCGCACCAGCTCGAGCACCTGCTTGGTCTGGGCCACGCCCAGCGCCGCGGTCGGCTCGTCGAGCAGCACCACCTTCGAGTTCCACAGCACGGCCTTGGCGATCGCCACGGTCTGACGCTGGCCACCGGACAGCGAGCTCACCTTCTGGCGCACGCTCTTCACGGTGCGCACCGACAGCCCCGTGAGCGTCTCGCGGGCGGCCTGCTCCATCGCGGCATCGTCGAGCAGGCGGCGGCGCACCCGCTCCCGGCCGAGGAACATGTTCTGGACGATGTCGAGGTTCTCGCACAGGGCGAGGTCCTGGTAGACGGCCTCGATACCGAGCTCGGCGACGTCCTTCGGGCCGCCGATCGACACCGGCCGTCCCTCGAACCGGAACTCGCCGGTGTCCGCCTGGTAGATGCCGGTGATGCACTTGATCAACGTCGTCTTGCCGGCGCCGTTGTCGCCGATCAGCGCGGTGACCGTTCCCGGGTACACCCGGAAGTCGACATCGTGCAGCACGTGCACCGGACCGAAGCTCTTGTTCACCCCGATCGCTTCCAGAATCGGTGTCTCCGCCACCGCCGCCCCCCTTCGCCGTGTGGTCCGAGAACGTAGTACGTCCACGGACGGGCTACCGTCCCGGACATGGCCTCTTCCGCCCACGAGCCCGACGCGACGGCCCCGGAAGTCCTCTACGAGGTCGCCGACGACGTCGCCACCATCACCCTCAACGCCCCCCACCGGATGAACACCATCTCCGGGCCGATGCTCGACGAGCTGTCCGAGCGCCTGCTCGAGGCCGACCGCGCCAGGGACGTGCGAGTGATCGTGCTCACCGGCGCCGGGAGGGCGTTCTGCGCCGGCCTCGACCTCGCCGCGCAGAGCGCCGGTCCGAAGGGCTCGCTCGGCAACCTCGGGAACCTCGACACCAACCCGGGCGAGTTCGATCTGCGCAACGCGCCGCCGATCGTGCTGCACCACATCGACACCCCGACCATCTGCGCGCTCAACGGCGGTGCCGCCGGCTACGGCCTCGACCTCGCCCTCGGCTGCGACATCCGCATCGCTGCGGAATCCGCCAAGCTCAACCCCGGCTTCGCCAAGCGAGGCATCCTGCCCGAGAGCGGCGGCACCTGGTTGCTGCCACGCATGGTCGGCTACGCACGAGCCGCCGAGATCGCCTTCACCGGTCGGACGCTGCTCGCCCGCGAGGCGCTCGAGCTCGGCATCGTCAACCACGTCGTCGCCGACGGCGAACTGGTCGAGCGGGCCCGCGAGCTGGCCCTCGAGATCGCAGCCAACGCTCCGCTCGCCATCCGGGCCATCAAGCGGATGATGCGCGCCGCCGAGACCGAGACCTTCGAGCAGAACGTGCACCACGTCTTCTTGCAACTGCTCCCACTGATGCGCACCGACGACTTCCGCGAGGGCGTGGCAGCGTTCATGGAGAAGCGCCCGCCGCGCTTCACCGGCCGCTGAGCCGATGGCCGACGCCAACCCCTCACCAGAGCCAGCGCGGGTCGACCTGCTAGCGGGGCTGGCCACGACGCGCGCAATCCGGCGCTACACCGACGAGCCGATCCCCGACGACGATCTGGCGACGATCCTGTGGCATGCGTCGCGCGCTCCGCGCGGCTCCAACCGTCAACCCTTCCGGTTCCTGACGCTCCGCGACGGCCCGAGGGCCCGCGACGCCAAGCACCTCCTCGGCACGTCGTTCCGCGCCGGGTGGGCCGCCAAGCAGGGCGCCGACGGCTACGACCAGGGCACCGGGACGCGCCCCGACTCGCCCAAGGCGCGCCAGGCGGCAGCGATGCAACACTTCGTCGACCACCTCGAGCAGGTGCCCGTCGTGGTCCTCGTGTGCCTCGCGCGCTACCGCGATCCGAACCCCTACGAGGGGGCATCGGTGTACCCCGCCTGCCAGAACCTGCTCCTCGCCGCACGGGCGCTCGGTTATGGCGGCGCGCTCACGATGTGGCACCTCGGCGTCGAGCGGGAGTTGCGCGAGCTGCTCGAGGTCCCCGACGAGGTCGCCCTCTCGGCGTGCATCACCCTCGGGCGCCCCGCCGGCAACCATGGTCCCGTCCGTCGACGTCCGCTCGCCGATCTGGTGCATGATGACCGCTGGGAGGGCCCTGCGCCTTGGGCGATCGACCCCGACGGCACGCAGTTCACCACGTGGCGCGGCTGAACGACTGCAGCCTGTCGTACACCCAGCGTGCGGGCGTCGCCCACGTTGACAGTCGGTGAACAGGTGCTCCACACTGTTCGGATTGCTGCACCGATCGACGTGGCCCGCATCTGCTGGGCCGCCTCCGACGGGGACGGCATCGGACCTGTCACGGTGGCCGGTCTGCTTCACAAGGGGGAAACCGAATGACACGAAGGTGGAAGAGCAGCATCGCGCTGCTCGGCGCCCTGTCGCTCGTCGTTGCTGCATGCGGTGACGACGAGGGGAGCGGCACGACCACAGCAGCGCCGGAGACGACCTCCGGCGCCGGCGGCGGGAAGGTCGGGTTCATCCTGCCCGACTCGGCGTCGTCGGCCCGTTGGGAGGCCTTCGACCGGCCGCTCATCGAGGCCCAGTGCGCCGAGGCAGGCATCGAGTGCGTGATCGAGAACGCCGAAGGTGACAAGGCCAACATGGCCACCATCGCCGACCAGATGATCGCCGACGGCGTCAAGGTCCTGGCGATCGTGAACCTCGACTCCGAGTCGGGCGCCGCCATCCAGGAGAAGGCAGCGGCTGCGGGCGTCAAGAACATCGACTACGACCGCCTCACGCTGGGCGGCAAGGCCGACGTGTACGTGAGCTTCGACAACGTCGCCGTGGGCACCGCCCAGGGCGAGGGCATCATCGAGTGCATGGGTGGTGCGGGCAACGTCGAGGGCAAGCGGATCATCCAGCTCCACGGCTCGCCGACGGACAACAACGCGACCCTCTTCCGTGAGGGCTACCAGGCCGCCATCGAGGGCTCGGGCATCGAGACCGTCGGTGAGGAGGCCGTGCCGGACTGGGACAACGCCCAGGGCGGTGTGATCTTCGAGCAGCTCCTCACCGCTGCCGGCGGCCAGATCGACGGTGTGCTCGTCGCCAACGACGGCCTCAGCCTCGCCGCCCAGGCGGTGCTCGCCGACGCCGGCCTGCCCGTCCCGACCACCGGTCAGGACGCGACGGTCGAGGGTCTGCGCGCCATCCTCCAGGGCACCCAGTGCATGACCGTGTACAAGCCGGTCGTCGAGGAGGCCAAGGGCGCCGTGCAGGCGGCAGCCCAGCTGCTCGCCGGCGAGGCCGTCACGGCCAACGCCACCATCGACAACGGCAACGGCGAGATCCCCTACGTCCAGGCTGCGATCCAGCCCATCTACTTCGACTCGGTGAAGACCCCTGTGGCCGACGGCTTCGTCTCCGCCGACGACGTGTGCGCCGGCCTCGAGGCCAAGTGCGCCGAGGCCGGCATCCCCGGCTTCGAGGGCGCTGAGGCGTCGGGTGGCGAGCTTGCTGGCATGAAGGGCACGACGCCCAAGAGTGCTGACGTGAGCGCGTGGGTTCCGGCCGTGGACGAGTTCTGGCAGGGCCAGGGCAACGACGCGCTCGAGGACTTCAACTACGCGGCCGAGTCGTATGACGCGGTCGTGGTGATCGCGCTCGCGGTCGCCAAGGCTGGCACCGACGGGTCGGCGCACGCCGGCGAGATCGTCGGGATCACCAAGGACGGCGAGAAGTGCACCACCTATGCGGACTGCCTCGCGATCATCGAGGCTGGCGGCGACCCCGACTATGACGGTGTCTCCGGCCCGCACGAGTTCAACGGCAACGGCGAGCCCCTGAAGGGCTCGTACGCGGTGCTCACCTTCGGTGACGACAACCGTCTGCTCGAGGACGAGACGCTCATCGAGGCCGAGGCTCCGGAGTCGGCTGTGGTCGACCTCGTCCCGGTCGGTGTCGAGCGTGAGGGTGACGGTGTGCTCAAGATCGGCGGCCTGCTGCCCGAGACCGGCAGCCTCGCCTTCCTCGGCGCTCCGATGTTCGCTGGTGTCGAGTTCGCGATCTCCGAGATCAACGCCCTCGGCGGCGTGCTCGGCCAGCCGATCGAGTACTCGCCCGGCGACTCGGGTGACACCTCGACCGACACCGCCACGGTGACGGCCACCCGCCTGCTCGGCGAGAACGTCGACGCGATCATCGGTGCCGCCTCCTCGGGCGTCTCGCTGACCGTGATCGACCAGATCACCGCAGCTGGCATCACCATGTTCAGCCCGGCCAACACCAGCCCGGCACTGTCGAGCTACGACGACAAGGGCCTGTACTTCCGCAACGCCCCGGCCGACGGCCTCCAGGGCGCCATCGTCGCCGACCTGGTCATCCAGGACGGCGCCGCCTCGGCGTACATCCTGAACCTGGACGACGCCTACGGCAACGGCATCGCCGAAGTCGTGGCCGACGTCCTGGCCGCCTCGGGTGTCGAGGTCCTCGGCGTCAAGGCCTACGACCCGACCGCAGCGTCGTTCGACGCCGAGGTCGACGAAGTCGTCGCCGCCGACCCGGACGCGATCGTGCTGATCTCCTTCGACGAGGGCTCGCGCATCCTGCGCTCCGCCGTCGAGAAGGGCATCGGACCGACCGTCAAGTTCTGGTACGGCACCGACGGCAACATGGGCAACGCGCTCGGCGAGAACTTCGACGCCGGCAAGTGACCACCGTGTGATCACCTGATCACACACCACGTCCAACCACGACGACGACAGGGCCCCGGGGCAACCCGGGGCCCTCTCGCGGCCCACCCCCCACCAAAGACCCCGGACCACCACGTGCCCGATGTCCGGGCCCCCCAGCGCCGCCCGCGGTGACATCAGCAGCAGAAGGTCCTAGTCTTGGTGGCTCATCACCTACCCGGAACGTCCCCGCGTTCCGACACTCCAGGGGGAGAACCAGACATGCAGAAAACCCGTGTGCGCCGAGCCGGCGCACTGCTCGTAGGCCTGGCGCTCGTCGCGTCGGCCTGCGGTGACGACGAGGCGTCGGTCGCCACGACCGCCGCTCCGGCCACCACCGCAGCGCCGGAGACCACGATGGCACCCGAGACCACCATGGCACCCGAGACCACCGCAGCGCCTGCTGGCGGTGGCGAGCTTGCTGGCATGAAGGGCACGACGCCCAAGAGTGCTGACGTGAGCGCGTGGGTTCCGGCCGTGGACGAGTTCTGGCAGGGCCAGGGCAACGACGCGCTCGAGGACTTCAACTACGCGGCCGAGTCGTATGACGCGGTCGTGGTGATCGCGCTCGCGGTCGCCAAGGCTGGCACCGACGGGTCGGCGCACGCCGGCGAGATCGTCGGGATCACCAAGGACGGCGAGAAGTGCACCACCTATGCGGACTGCCTCGCGATCATCGAGGCTGGCGGCGACCCCGACTATGACGGTGTCTCCGGCCCGCACGAGTTCAACGGCAACGGCGAGCCCCT
>DAINND010000155.1:0-7374 GCA_036736065.1 Ilumatobacteraceae bacterium | reverse complement strand
GGCGGGCACGGTCTCCTCGAATGGTTGCTCACCGATCTGCAGCACCACACCCTGCGCCCTCAGGAGGGCATCGGCCTCGTCGACGGTGAGCCCGGTCAACTCGGGCAGCACGGCGAGCGCGGCGCCGCTGCTGACCACGATCGTGAGGGTCTCGCCCTCGGAGAGGCGCTCCCCACCGGGCGGGTCGGTGCGGATGACCGACCCGAGTGGCACGGTCGGGCTGGACTCCTCGACGGTGACGACCTCCCAACCGAACTCGGCGACGAGGTTGAGCGCCTCCGCCTGGTCGATGCCGTTGAGCAGCGGCACCTCGTGCGAGGCGGTGCGCCCGAGCACCAGGTAGGCGCCGAGGCCGAGCAGGGCGACGAGCAGCAGGCCGAGCGCCACGACACCGGCCGACGGGCGCCGACGGGCGGGGGCGGCCACCGAGCCACGCGGACCGGCGGCAGGCACGACCGGCTCGAGCACCTCGTCGAAGCTCGCATGCATCGGCTGGTCGGCGACCGATGCCGGCATCACCATCGTGTCGTCGACGAGCGTCGGCTCACCCGGCAGCGCGTCGACGGGCTGCGCCAGGCCTGCCGCGCCAGCCGCCGCAGCCAGCGCGTCGCGCACCGAGATCGTCCCGGCGACTGCTCCGGCCGGCGCGTCATCCGGGCCGGTCGGGGCGGCCGCGGCGGCCGGGCCTGCATCGTCCGCGGCGGTGTCGTCGGGGGTCGCGTCGCCGGTCGTGTCGCCCTCGACGGCGGCCGGCGGCGCCTCGGCGAACAGGCCCTCGGCGAGCAGCGGGAGCGGGGCCGGTCGCGGCAGCTTCTCGGCAGCGGTGACGAGCGATCGGCCGAACTCGGCGACCGACGAGCGATCGTCCGGGTCGGGGCGCCCGGCGCGCTCGAGCACCGACGCCAGAGCACCCAGGTCGGCGGTGACCGGCAGCAGGCGGTCGACACGGTTCGACAGCGTCATCACCGTGCTCTCACCGACGAAGGGGATCTGTCCGGTGATCGCCTCGACGAGGCAGAGGCACAGCGAGTAGACGTCGCTCTTCTGCTCGGCCGGCCTGCCGAGCGCCTGCTCGGGCGAGGCGAAGCGAGCTCGGTCGAGGTTGAGCGCCTCGGGGGTCTTCCACAGCTCCTCGGCCACCACGCCGGCCAGGCCGAGATCGGTGATCCTCAAGCGACCGTCGTCGCCGAACACGAGGTTGGCAGGGCGGATGTCGCCGTGCACCAACCCGGCGCGATGGGCCACATCGAGGCCGCGGCATGCGTCGAGGCCGATCATCACGGCCTGCGACTGGCTGAGCAGGCGACCACGGTCACGTAGGTCGCGCAGTGAACCGCCGCCGAGCTGCTCGCCCACCACGTAGAGGACCCGTCGTCCGGACCACTCGGCCTCGCCGACGTCGTAGACCTCGGCAAGGTTCGGGTGGGGGTGCTGCATGACCACGGACATCGCCGCCGTGAAGCGGTCGCCGAAGCCCTCGACGGCGCAGAGGTCGGGATGGACGATGCGCACCACGACACTGCGACCCGTGCGCAGGTCGATCGCGTCGAACCGGGCGACGTCGACGTTCGACCCGCGGCGGGTCATGAGCTGGTAGCGCTCGGCGAACACGCGCGACATCGGGCCCGTGGAGGACGGCGCGTCAGCGAGAAGAGGACGTTCCACATCCATCGAAGGTCCGACGCTAGTCGCTCGTGTCCCGACAGCGTCGGCATGCGACGACGTCGGTCACACCCGCCGACCGACCTGCGCGACGGTGGATTCGCCCGCTCGAGGCGGGAGAATGGGGCCATGCCCCGCCGACGGATCGACTGGAAGCTGCTGCTCGCGAGCTTCGGCATCGCGCGCGGCATCGTCGCCGTGGTCATCGGCTTCCGCGTCGCCGTCACCGGCGACGAGCAGCTCGGTCTCCCGGAGGGCAGCGAGAGCCTCAACCCGGTGCGTGGCGCCACCCAGGTGCTCCAGCAGACGGCGGTGTTCGTCGACCTCGCCGAGGGCTACACGGGCGTGCTCGTGGTCGATGGCGTCGAGCTCCCGACGGTCTCGATCGACGAGCTCGGCATCCAGCCCGTCGGTGGCACCTCCGACGCCGGTGGCCAGATCAGCCTGCCGGCTGCGACCATCTACGAGCCGGGCAACGCGACACTCACCTTCGTGCCGAGTGACGACGCCCCGATCAGCTCCTTCGACACGGGTCGTCACGAGGTGACCGTCATCTACTGGAAGATCGAGGACGGCCGGAACGCGTCGCGATCGTTCCGCTGGGACTTCTACGCCGTCTGAGCCGGCCCGTGCGGCCCGGCGAGCGGCAGGCGATCAGCCGGGGAGCTCGCCGGTCTCGAGCAGGTGGGCGAACCCCGCCTCGTCGAGGATCGGGACACCGAGCTGCTCGGCCTTGGTGAGCTTCGAAGCTCCCGGCTCGGCACCGACGACGACCGCGAAGGTCTTGGCGCTCACGCTGCCCGGGCTCTTCCCGCCACGCCCCTTGATCGCCGCTTCGGCCTCGTCGCGCGACCAGCCGCCGAGCGTCCCGGTGACCACGACCGCCTTGCCGGTGAGGACCTGCGGCAGTCGGCTCACCTCGACACGTCCGAACTCGACGCCGGCGCGGCGGAGCTTGTCGATCATCTGCCGGTTCTCGTCCTTCGCGAACCATCTGGCGATCGACCCGGCGATCACCGGACCGACCCCTTCGGTGGTGGCGAGGTCGGCCTCGCTGGCGGCTGCGACGGCGTCGAGGGTGCCGAACGCCGAGCTGATCGCCTCCGACGCCGAGGGCCCGAGGCCCTTGATGCCGAGCGCAGTGAGCAGCCGCGGCAGCGGACGGCCGCGGGACTCGTCGATCGCCGCGACGAGCTTTTCGGCACTGATGCGGGCGAAGCCCTCGAGCTCCATGAGCTGATCGACCGTGAGCGAGTAGATGTCGGCAGGGTCGCGGACGAGGCCCGCGTCGCTCAACTGGAACACGGTCCGCTCGCCGAGGCCCTCGATGTCCATCGCGCCACGGGTGGCGAAGTAGATGATCCGCTGGTCGCGCTGGAACGGGCACGACGGCTCGACGCAACGCGTGTCCGCCTCACCGACCGCACGCACGAGCTCGGTCTGCAGATCGCACGGGCAGCGGGTCGGGAACTCCCAGGGCGCGCACCCCTCCGGGCGCTGCGACAGGACCGGCCCGACCACCTCGGGGATGACGTCACCTGCCTTGCGGACGATCACCGTGTCGCCCGGCCGCACGTCCTTGGCCCGGACCTGGTCCTCGTTGTGCAGCGTCGCCATCGACACCGTCGAGCCGCCGACGAACACCGGCTCGAGCACGGCGAAGGGGGTCGCCCGGCCGGTCCGACCGATCGACACCTGGATGTCGCGCAACAACGTGGTGCGCTCCTCGGGCGGGAACTTGTAGGCGATCGCCCACCGCGGGGCGCGCGAGGTGAAGCCGAGCAGGTCTCGCTGGGCCAGGTCGTCGACCTTGGTGACGACACCGTCGATCTCGTAGGGCAGGTCGTGGCGGTGCTGCTGCCAACGCGCGCAGAACGCGTAGACCGCGTCGAGGTCGGGGAGCACCCGGACCTCGGGGTTGACCGGGAAGCCGAGGGTGCCGAGGAACTCGAGGGTCTGGTGGTGGCTGGTGAACTCGGGACCGCCCACCACCTCGCCGAGCTGGTAGCTCCAGAAGCTCAGCTCGCGCGACGCCGTGATGCGCGGGTCCTTCTGGCGCAGGCTGCCGGCACCGGCGTTGCGCGGGTTGGCGAACAGCGGCTGACCAGCGGCCGCAGCACGTTCGTTGAGCGCCTCGAAGCTGGCGATGGGCATGTAGACCTCGCCGCGGACCTCGAGCACCTCGGGCGCACCGGCCGGCAACCGCTTGGGCACTGCGGCGATGGTGGCCACGTTGGCGGTCACGTCCTCGCCGACCCGGCCGTCACCGCGGGTAGCAGCCTGCACGAACACGCCCCGCTCGTAGCGCAGGCTCATCGCCAGCCCGTCGATCTTGAGCTCGCAGACATAGGTCGCCGGCGCACCGCCCAGGCCGCGAGCGAGGCGCTCACCCCACGCCGTGAGCTCGTCGACGTCCATCGCGTTGTCGAGGCTGGTCATCGGCACCCGGTGCTCGACCGGGGCGAACGACGAGCTCAACCGGCCCGCGCCGACCTCGCGGGGCGGTGAGTCGGGAGCGGCCAGCTCGGGGTGCTCGGCCTCGATGCGGCGCAGCTCGCGGACCAGCTCGTCGTAGTCGGCGTCGCTGACCTCGGGCTGGTCGAGCGCGTAGTACCGCTCGATGTGGTAGCGGATCAACCGAGCCCGCTCGGCTGCCCGCGCCGCGAGATCGGCTCCGTCGGTCACCGCGGCGAGTGTACGGCGCAGCTCAGGCGCCCAGCACGAACCGGCTGGCGGCGACCTGGTCGTGCACCCGACGGCCGATGTCGGCCGTGATCCCGAGCACGCGCTCGGCCACGGCGGGGGTGAACGAGCCGAGATCGGTGCCCGGGGTGATGAGCGACTGACGGCGCAGCTGCACCTGGTCACAGCCGTGCTGGACGAGGTCGCACCAGAGGTCGGTGAGCGCGCGCCACGGACGCTCCGCCGTGGTGGGCACCGGCCCGTCGGTGGGGACGGCTCCCCACGCCACGACACCGCCGCGATCGAGGAACTGCTGCAGGTAGCCGGCGCTCGACACGAGCGAAGGCCGGGCGGGCACGGCGATGATGTCCGAACCGCTCGCGACGAGGGTCGCCCAGTCGAGCTCGCGGCTGCAGTGCAGACCGGTGACCCCGCGCCCTTCGACCATCGCCAGCGCCCCGGAGACGAGGTCGATCGCCACATCCGGCGCCACCGGGAACTCGGCATCGGCGACCTCACCGAGCTCGGGCTCGTCGATGAGCACCACCTGGGTGGCCTCCGGGAGGGCCGCGGCAACCGCGTCGAGGAGATGGTCGAGCCGGGTGCGCACCGCGTGCAGGGCGACGTCGAAGGCCAGCTCCCCGGGCACACCAGCACGCGCCAGGGCGATGCCGAGCGTCACCGGGCCCACGACCTGCCACTTGACTGCGTCGAGGTCGCGAGGCGCCGCAGCGAGGAACGCGCGCAACCCGGTGAACGCGTCGTGCTGGAGGTCGGTGGCGATCTCGCCTCGCGGGTCGACGCTGGCGACGTCGACGGAGAACGCGCCGTACTGACCGATGGTGATCCCGTCGATGCCGAGCAAGGCCTGGGCGATCGAGCCCTCGGCGGGTGAGCGCCTCGGCAACGAGGGGATGGCCGGTAGCACCGTCGCCTGCAGCGCGAAGGCCGCGGCAGCAGCAGCGTCACGGTGAGGGAGGCCTCCGAGCGCCGTCGATGTCCCATGTCCGATCACGATCGATGCCATCTGCTCCCCCCTCTCGCTGACCTGAGAACCCGTCCCCTCTGCGCCGGCCCGAACCGGCCTCGACATGCTGGCACGGCGCACACCGGAAACCGGAATCGGGCGATGCCGTCGTCGCCACCGGCGGCCGCCGGCGGCCCGGTCGCTACCCTGTCCCCGTGGCCGAAGGACCTGCACGAGACCTCCGCAGCGCGGCTGCCGTCTGGCTCGCCCGGGCAGCATGGTTGGCGCTGGCCCTGCTCGGCGGGCGAGCCTTCGGCGAGGCCCTGGCCCCGCACAGCCGAGGGGTCGAAGTGGCAGGCACGGTGGCGCTGTGGGCCGGCTGGGGCGCTGCGGCGCTGGCGCTCGCCGTCCCCTCCACGGTCTCGCTCACCGTCGTGCGAACCGGCGTGCCCGTCGCCCTGGTCGCCGCGCTGCTCGCCGCCTCGGGCGCCGACGGCGCCGTGTCGGCGGCGCTCGCCGTCGGTCTCGCCGCGCTGGCCTGCGCGGCGGTGGCGAGTGGTGAGCGCGGCCAGGCCTTCGCCCAGGCATCGGCCTATGGCCACGAACGGCGGTTCGTCCTGCGACCCCCGGCCTGGGTCGTGCTCCCTGCGGTCGTGTCGTGGACCGTGCTGTGCGCCGCCGCCATCGGCGCACCGTTGGCCTGGGGCGCTCGTTCGTGGGCGCTCGCCGCGCTGCTCACCGTCGTCGCCGGGCTGCTGGCATGGGTGCTCGGCCAGCGCTTCCACCGGTTGTCGCGCCGCTGGCTCGTGATCGTGCCCGTCGGGGTCGTGATCCACGACCACCTCGTCCTCGGCGAGACCGTGATGTTGCGCACGAAGCAGCTCGACCGGCTCGGCCTGGCCCTCGCCGGCACCGATGCGGCCGACCTCACCGGACCGGCTGGCGGCCATGCTGTCGAGATCGGTCTGCGCGACCACGAGACCGTGGTGTTCGCCCCGTCGCGGAACGAGCCGAACGGACGGGCGATCCACGCCCGCGCCATGCTCGTCGCGCCCACCAGGCCCGGCCGGTTCCTCGCCGAGGCTGCCCGGCGCGGCCTACCGGTGCGCTGAGCTCGTCACTCGCCGGACGGCGACGCCGCTGCCGAGCACGATCGCGTCGGTGGTGTCGTAGAGCACGACGCTCTGGCCCGGCGCCACTCGGCGCTGTGGCTCGCTGAAGCGGATCCGGTCACCTTCGAGGACGGCTCGCCGGGCCTCTCCGTGCGCGCTGCACTGGACGAGCACCTCGCCCTGCACCGGCCCGGCCGCCCAGACCAGACCGTCGAGCTCGACCACATCGTCGAACTGCGCCGCCTCATCCCCGACCACCACGACGGCACGTTCGACATCGACGTCGATGACGTAGCGCTTCGGGCCCCCACCCGGCAGGCCGAGGCCGCGGCGCTGCCCGACGGTGACCAGCTCGACCGATTCGACCGATCCGACGACGGTGCCGTCGGCGTCGATGACAGCGCCGCTCCGGAAGGGGATCCGCGACCCGAGGAAGGACTCGCGCCCACCCGTGTGGGTGATGAAGCAGACGTCCTGGCTGTCGGGCTTGGCCGCCGTGCGCACCCCGGCCGCTGCCGCCTTGGCGCGCACCTCGGCCTTGGTGAGGTGCCCGACGGGGAACACCGTGCGGGCGAGAGCGGCCTGGTCGAGCATGTGCACGACGTAGCTCTGGTCCTTGGCGACGTCGGCGCCGCGGGCGACGTGCAGGCGCCCGTCCACGGTCACGATGCGCGCATGGTGGCCCGTCGCGACTGCATCGAAGCCGAGCAGGTCGGCTCGTTCGAGCAGCCGGTCGAACTTCAGGTGGCGGTTGCACTCGATGCACGGGTTGGGCGTGACACCGGCGGCGTGCGCCGCGACGTAGGGGTCGACGACGTGGCGATCGAAGTCGTCGGTGAAATTGAACACGACATGGTCGATCCCGAGGTGCTGGGCGACCCGCCGTGCGTCGTCGCCGTCGGCGATCGAGCAGCACCCGGTGTCGCTCTCGCCGCCCCAGAGGCGCATCGT
>DAINND010000154.1:0-7408 GCA_036736065.1 Ilumatobacteraceae bacterium | reverse complement strand
CCATCGCCTTGGCGGCGCGCAGCACCATCAGGCGCATCGCCTCCACCTCGATGCGACAGCGCGACACGACCTCGATGTTCTTGCCCAGGTTGATCAGCTTCTTGCCGAAGCCCTCGCGCGACAGGCCGCGGGCGACCATCATCTCGATCGCCCGTTCGGCGGCGCCGATCGAACGCATGCAGTGATGGATGCGGCCGGGGCCGAGGCGCAGCTGCGAGATCTCGAAGCCACGGCCTTCGCCGAGCAGGATGTTGTCCTTGGGCACGCGCACGTCGTTGAAGCGGATGTGCATGTGACCGTGCGGCGCGTCGTCGGCGCCGAAGACCTCCATCGGTCCGACGATCTCGACACCTGGGGTGTCGATCGGGACGAGGATCTGCGACTGCTGCTTGTAGGTGTCGGCCTCGGGGTTGGTGAGCACCATCGTGATCATCACCTTGCACCGCGGGTCGCCGGCGCCCGAGATGTAGAACTTCTCGCCGTTGATCACCCACTCGTCACCGTCGAGGATCGCCCGGGTGCGGATCTGCTTGGCGTCGGAGCTCATCACGCCTGGCTCGGTCATGGCGTACGCCGAGCGGATCTCGCCGTTGAGCAACGGCTCGAGCCACCGCTCCTTCTGCTCCGGCGTCCCGACCCGCTCGAGCACCTCCATGTTGCCGGTGTCGGGCGCCGAGCAGTTCAGGCACTCCGATGCCAGGCGGTTCTTGCCGAGCTCGACGGCGATGTACGCGTAGTCGAGGTTGCTCAGCCCCTCGCCGGTGTCGGCATTCGGCAGGAAGAAGTTCCACAGGCCCTGCGCCTTGGCCTTGGCCTTGACCCCATCGAGCAGCTCGAGCTGGCCCGGGGCCCAGCTCCAGCGATCGGTGCGGTTCGCGCCGAGTCGGTAGAACTCCTCGGTGATCGGGTCGACCTCGTCACGGATGAAGGCCTTGACCGCTTCGTAGAGCGGTCGGACCTTCTCCGACATCCGCAGGTCGAAGTCGTCCATGCTCGCCGTCTTCAAACCGCCACCGGCCATCGCTGCCTCCTAGGTCTCGTGTTCGTCCGTCACTCGTGTGTCGCGTGCTGTCGTCGACCTGGAACGTACCGGACCGACATCGTGCAATCGGAACCCATGGTCGCACGACACACCGGCCGAGCGGCTGTGCACGTGCCACGTCCGGACGGCCGGGAACTGTGGCTCGGCACACCGGGGATCGTCGCGCCAGACTTGTCGTACCGTCACGCACAGGAGCACCCATGGACTTCGAACTGCCCGCCGAGGACGATCCCCGCCGTCTCGAGGTCCGCCGCTGGCTCGCCGAGCACCCGAGCCCCGACGGGCGGACCCTGGCCGAGGCCGGCTACGTCGTGCCCCACTGGCCGCGACCCTGGGGCCTCGACGCCGACCCCTTGCACCAATTGATCATCGACGACGAGTTCCGTCGGGCGGGGGTGCGCCGCCCCGGCAACGCCATCGGCATCGGCTGGGCCGCACCCACCATCTTCCTGTCCGCAACCGACGAGCAGTAGCAGCGCTTCCTGCCGATGATCTTCTGCGGTGATGAGGTGTGGTGCCAGATGTTCTCCGAGCCGGATGCCGGGTCGGACCTTGCCTCACTGGCCACCCGGGCCGAGCGCGACGGCGACGAGTACGTGGTGAACGGCTCGAAGATCTGGACCAGCGGCGGCCACCACTCGCAGTTCGGCATCCTGATCGCTCGCACGAACCCCAACGCCCCGAAGCACAAGGGCATCAGCTACTTCATCTGCCCCACCGATCTCCCTGGCCTGACGATGACCCCGATCATCGACATGACCCGTGCGCACTCGTTCAACCAGGTGTTCTTCGACAACGTGCGCATCCCCGCCAGCCTGCGGGTGGGCGACGAGGGCGACGGGTGGCGCCTGGCGAAGGTCACCCTGGCGAACGAGCGTGTCTCGCTGTCGTCGGGCGGTGTGCTGGGGGGCGCCGGCGCGAGCGGGCGCGACCGGCTCGGGCGGATCCGGGCGAACGGCGGCACCGAGGATCCGGTGCTGCGCCAGCGCATCGCCGCGCTCCACGCCGAGGCCACGGTGCTCGACCTCAACCGGATGCGCACCCTGACGGCACGGTTGCAGGGCCGCACGCCAGGCCCCGAGGCGTCGATCCAGAAGTTGATGGCCGATGAGCACGGCCAGCGAGTGGTGCAGCTGGCCGCCGATCTGGTCGGTGCTCACGCCATGCTCGAGGGATCCGGCCCCGCCGGCCCCCTTCCCACCTCGTCGCGATCCGGGCCGACGGAGAACAAGCTCGACACACGCGTCTACCCGGAGGTCGATCCGGTGTGGTCGTACGCGCAGCTGTTCGCCCCGGCGCTCACCATCGGCGGCGGCACCTTCGCGGTGCAGCGGAACATCGTCGCCGAACTGGTCCTGGGCCTGCCCCGCGAGCCCGACGTCGAGCGCGGCATGAGCTGGGCCGAGACCCGCCAGCAGCGCGTCCGCTGACGAGCGGGAGTTGCTCGCGGTCGAGCCACTCGCTGTTCATCTGCACGCAATCTGAGCGCCACCCGGCCGGGGTACGGTCCGGCCCGTGGCGACGCAGGCTTGGTTCACCACCACGGAGACGCGCGTGGTGCCCGGCACCACGACGACGTTGTCCCTACTCGTGAGCAACCTGGGTGAGCACACGGAGCGCTACGCACTCTCGCCCACCGGTGTCGCCGCCTCGTGGACCACGCTTCGTCCCGCCTACCTGACGGTCTTCCCCGGGTCTCACCAGTCCGTCGACGTCGAGGTCACCGCTCCTCGCCCGCCCGCAGTCACCGCTGGCCCCTCCGCGCTCGGCGTGCGCGTGGTGCCGCACAGCGCGCCTGACGACATCGTCAACGCCGACGTGACCCTCGAGGTGGCACCGACACATGCCAGGCGGATCTCGCTCCTCGATCCGGCGGTGCGCAGCAGGAGCCGCGCGACCTACGACGTGCTCGTCGAGAACCTCGGCAACGCTCCGGCCGTGTGCCGGCTGCGCTTCGTCGAACCGAGCGGCCGGCTCGAGGGCTCCGTCAACACGCCAGTGGTGCGCGTGGAGCCCGGCGCGAGCGCGCTGGCACACGTGAAGGTGCGCGCCCGCCGCCTGCTGTGGGATCGACGGACACGCTCGATCCCGTTTCGCGTCGATGCGGACGAGCCGGGCACTCCGACTGCGAGCTCGACCGGCTCGTTCCTCCAGATCCCCGTGTTGCCAGAACGCCTCGGGCTCCGACTGCTCGGCGGGCTCGCCGCTGCTGGAGCGCTCGGTGCCATCTGGCTCGGGATCGTTCGGCCCGAGGTCGAGCGCATCGTCGATCGTGCCATCGTCGAGCTGCCCACGCCCGCCGTTCCGGCAGCTGATGGCACGGTGCCTGCACCGGAGGTCGCCCCACCGGGGTCAGTCGTGGGCACCACGAGCGAGCAGCAACAGCCGGGCGAACCGTTCAGCGACACGATCCCCGGAGCAGCCGCCGTCGGGGAGCAGTCTGTGGAGTCCGTGACGGTGCCCGATGCCTCGGTGCTCGAGGCGACGCAGCTGATCGTGCAGAACCCCTACGGTGACGAGGGCAGCGTCGTCGTCTTGTTCGGCGATGTCCGCCTCGAGTACGACCTCGCCGACCTCGACGGCGTCGACGCCAACCAAGGGTTCGTCGAGCCGGTGCGCATCCTTCCCGGCGCGAAGATCACCGTCGAGGTGTCGTGCACCGCGGCCGGACGACCGGGGGCTGCAGCCTGCTCCGTGTCGGCCACCGTCCTCGGCCGGCTCGTCCCTCCTTCGGACTGAGGGCGAAGACAGCTCGTTCGGGACCTGTGCCAGTCAGGTCCCGAACGGCGTCGATGTCCGGCGCCGGAGGACCTCGACCGAGGTCTCCGCTGTCAGCGCTCCCACCGAGGCAACGATGGTGCGCTCGCCTCGACGCTCGTTCACCCGTGTCGGCAGGTTGGCCAGGATCGCCCCATCAGCGCCGGCAACGACCGTCGCCGACCGACCGCGACCGTCGGCCCAGGACACCGTGACGGACGCGCCGGCGGGGAAGCCGGTGCCGACGAGCACTGCGTCCTCACCGGGGCGAACGCGAGGGTGTAGCGCCTCGATGGCGACCACTCGAGTGCCGGTGCCGCTGAGGACGACGCTCGTGGTCGCTCCGGTCGCGCTGGTAAGTGTCAGCACTGCGGATCTGAAGCCGGAGTCGGTCGGCTGGAACCGCACCTCTACGGAGCACGACGTGGTCGGGTAGAGCAACACACCCGAGCAACTCGTGCTCTGCACGACGAAATCGCTGGGGTTGCGCCCGGCGAGCGCCACGTCGACGACTCCGTCCGGCTGGAAGCCGATGTTGGCGATGTCGAACGCGATCGTCGGTGCTGCTCGGCCGACCACGGTCGGGGCGAAGTCGGCACCCGCCGGGGTGGGGTCGAGCATTGGCTCTCCTCCGGCGCCCGACACTGCGATGTCGCTGCTGCTGCCACCGTAGAGCTCGTCCGTCACGGTGACACTGGCGGCGATCGGGCCTGTGGCATCCGGTGTGAGCACCAGGTAGACGGTGCACGAGCCGCCGGCTGGGACGGGAACCCCGAGTGCGCAGGTCCCGCCGGTGACGCTGAAGCGGGCGTCGCTCACCGTCACACGGGCGGGCACAAAGGTCGCCGGGCCTTCGTTGCGGACGGCGACGTACCACTCGGGCCCGGGGGCGCCAACCCGGACCGTCCCGACGTCGAGCGAGGCCGGGACGAGCGCTGCGGGCCTCGAGGCAAGAGCCACCTGTCTCCCACCCGCCGTTGCGTCGCCCGACAGCACTGCGGCTGCATCGAGCTGAGTGCCGGCGAGCGTATCGAACAGCACCACGTGGCCACTGGCCGACATCGCCGGGCTGGAGTTGGTGGCGCTGAGAGGAGTCACACCGTCGGGTCGGACACTCACTCGCGTCAGCTCACCGCGCTCGACGTCGGCGACGACGACATCGCCGTCACGCAGGGCCGGGCCGAGCTCCGATCGGACCGGGAACAGGTCGCGGTCGCGGGTGACGAAGGAGATCAGCCGTCCGTCCGAGGAGATCGACGGCGCCCACGCGCCACCGACAAGGCCCCGAGTCGGCGTCCGCCCGCCTCCGGCAGGCGGATCACCCACGCCAGAGCCGACCACCGTCGTCGTGTCACGTTCGGCGTCGAACCTCACGACCTGGGTCGGGCAGACGCTGTCGCACGGGGGGTCGAGGGTGTCGCCCACCAGATCGGGCGACGACGACTCGTACGCGACGTACCGCCCATCGGCCGACACCACCGGGTTGGCCCCACCTCCACGGGCAGGCCGGCCACCGACGACAGAGACGAGCTCGACAGTTCCCGCCACTCCCTCGGCGTCGCGATCCCAACGGTGCACCTGGGCGACAGCCGGCTCGCCGGTACCGGCGCCCTCGGCCCACACCGGACCATCGTCACTGGCCGACGTATCGGCAGCGAACACGACGACACGGCCATCAGCGGAGAGGTCCGGGTGGAACTGACCCCGATGGACGAACCCATTGTCCGGTCCCGTCGCAGGGACCCCGGGCACTGCCGTCACCCGCGTGGGGTCGCCCATCGGCAACGTCAGGTCGACCACCCGCACCTGCCCCAGCTTCGGCGAACCAGCAGCGCCGCGTTGCGTGTACGCCACCGTCGTCCCCGACCACGACAGCGCCGGGGCCTCGTCGGCCGACGCTGCATCGCTGGCAAGGGCGCTCGAGCCCTCGGCCGACGTCGACGAGACCAGCTCCCATTCGTCCGGTCCGCCACAGTGCGGCAACACGCGTCGATAGACGTCCCAGCGGGTGCCGCGATCGTCGTCGCGGAACAGGTCGAAGGCGAACTGGGTCACGACCGCGACGACACAGCCGTCACCGCTGATCACGGGGCGGACGCTGTCGCCCGGACGGATCTGCTCGTCCGGGACGGTGAGCTCGACCGGGCCTGCGCCGACGGCCGAGCCGCGATCGACGAGCCAGGCCGTGCTCGATCGGCCGTCGTCAGCGCTCGGCCGCCCCTCGTAGACCACCCAGCGACCGTCGTCGGACACGGACGGGCGGGCCCCGACGGTGACACCGACGCGGTCGGCTACCGAGCCGGCCGACGGCGGTCTGTCGCCGGACGCCTCGACCCACACCGCCCCGACAACGGCCGCGCCGAGAACCGCTGCGCCGAGCATCCAGCCCGCTGGGTCGAAGCGTGAGGTCATGTCACCCGGTACATCTCTGGATCCGAAGATGTGAAGGTACCGAGCCCGGTTGACGCGTGCCGCGCCGCCGGGAGGACAGCAGGTGAACGCCAGACGTCCGGGAGGTCAATCCTCCGGACGCCCCGCTCGGTCAGTCGTCGCCGGGCGCCATCGCCGGGAACCCCGGCTCGTAGGCGGCTGTCGGGTTCGCCCGCACCCGTCGGTCGAGCCGCACGGCGTCGTCACCGACCAGGATGCGCCACTCGTCGCGCCTGACTGCGTCGAGGATCACCGTGGCGGCCTGCGCCGAGGTCATCGGGGCGAGGTCGCGGAACATCTCGCCCATCTGGCGCATCACCGGGTCGATCTCACCGTTCGGGCTGAAGGTGCGCATCGAGTTCAGCGCGATCGACGTGCCGATGTGGCCGGGCATCACCACCGATGCGTGCAGGTGCGGGGCGTTCACCCGGAAGTCGGTGATCAGGGCCTCGGTGAAGCCCTTCACGGCGAACTTGGCGGCGCTGTAGGCGGTGTGCGGCCGATCAGGCCCGAGCGACGCCCAGAACCCGTTGACCGAGCTGGTGTTCACCACGTGGCCCCGATCGGCCTTCATGAGCAGCGGCAGGAAGGCGAGCGTGTTGTAGTAGACGCCGTTCCAGCAGACACCGAAGGTCTTCTCCCACTGGGCGCGGTCGCCGTTCACGACGCTGCCACCACCGCCGATGCCGGCGTTGTTGAACAGCAGGTGCACGTGCGGCCGCCACGCGGCGACCTGGTCACGGAAGGCGAGCACCTGGGCCGCGTCGGAGACGTCGGCCAGGCCCGTGAGCACCTGGCCCGCCGAACCGTCCGCAGCCACCAGGTCCGCCGTCGCGGCGAGGGTGTCGGCCACCACGTCACAGGTGGCGACATCGCACCCGTCGGCGGCGAGTTGGCGCACCATCTCGCGCCCCATGCCGGTGCCGCCGCCGGTCACGACTGCGACGCACCCGCTGAACCCGTCCTCGAACCGCTCCCCCATGTCCCCTGTTTCTCCTCTCGAGCGCCGGCTCGGCGCGACGCACGCTTCCCCTCGACGCGCCGTCGTTCGGTACCGTACTGCCCACGTCGGGCGAATTCGGCAGGGGGACTTCCATGGCCCACGACCTGATCATCCGCAACGGCACCGTCATCGACGGCCCGGGAGCGGCCGGCATCCGCGCCGCTGTCGCCGTCGAC
>DAINND010000153.1:0-7408 GCA_036736065.1 Ilumatobacteraceae bacterium | reverse complement strand
GGGGGGGGGGGGTCCCGGGGGGTCTTTCCCCCCTTTTTTGTTTTTGTGTTGGGGTTTTGCTTTTTTTGGTTTGGGGTGACTTCCTTTTTTGGGGGGTTGTTGTTTTTTTTCGCGCGCGCTCGCTGCACCTGCTCGACCAGCTCGTCGACAGGCCGGAAGGACAGCCCTGCGATCGCCCGGTGGGCGTACCGGACGATGCCCTCACTGTCGATGACGAACACGCTGCGCCGCGCGAAGCCGAGCGGCCCGAGCGTCCCGTAGAGCCCGGCGACCTGCTTGTCGACATCGGCCAGCAGCGGGAAGCCGAAGCCGTGACGTGCCCGGAACTCCTCGTGGCTCTCGACCGACTGCGGGGACACGGCGAGCACCTGGGCCTCGAGCGCCTCGAAGCGGGCCAGGTCCGTGTTGTAGGACGTCAGTTGCCGGGTGCACACCGGGCTGTCGTCGCCCGGGTAGAAGACCAGCACCACCGGCTGGCCGCGAAACTCGGCCAACGAGTAGGACCGCCCGCCCGTGCCAGGCAGGCTGAACTCCGGAGCCAGGTCTCCGACAGCGACCGACATCAACCGACGGACTCCATGATCTCGTCGCTGATGTCGAAGTTGCCGAACACGTCCTGGACGTCGTCGTTGTCCTCGAGCAGGTCGATGATCCGCAGCACCTTCTTGGCCTCGTCAGCGTCGGTGACCTCGATGGTCGTGGACGACACCATGGTCGACTCCGCCGACAGGATCTCGACACCGGCCGACTCGAGCGCGTCACGAACGTCGTACAGCGATGACGGATCGCACGTGACCCTCCAGCCCTCACCATCGGCGGCCACGTCATCGGCCCCGGCGTCGAGCGCAGCCATCATGACCTCGTCCTCGCCACCCTTGGCAAGGATCACACCGCGCCGGCTGAACTGCCAGCTCACTGCTCCCGGCTCGGCGAGCGACCCGCCCACCTTCGAGAACACGGCGCGCACGTCGGCGCTCGAGCGGTTGCGGTTGTCGGTCAGCACGTCGATGAGCAGCGCCACCCCACCCGGCGCGTACGCCTCGTAGGTGATCGCCTCGTAGGTGCCGCCGTCGGCCTGCCCGGTGGCGCGCTTGATGGCTCGCTCGATGAGGTCGTTGTTCATCTGGGCAGCCTTCGCCTTGAGCACCATCGTGCGCAGCGTGGCGTTGGCGGTCGGGTCACCACCACCTTCGCGCGCGGCGACTTCGATCTGACGGGCGATCTTGGCGAACACCTTCGCCCGGCGGGCATCCGCGGCGCCCTTCTTGTGCTTGATCGTTGCCCATTTGGAGTGGCCGGACATGGTGGCGGGGCTCGCTTTCGATGCTCAGGGTCGATAGGAGGACGGGTCAGGAGGCGTTGGCCGGGGTGACGAGACGGGCACGGACGATGTCGGCGAACAGGCCGTGCACACGCAGGTCGTCGGTGAGCTCGGGGTGGAACGAGGCCACCAGCACCGGGCCCTGCTGGAGCAGCACCGGGACGCCATCGCACGAAGCGAGGACGTCGACCGCCGCTCCGTGGCGCTCCACCCGCGGAGCCCGGATGAACACCGCATGGAACGGCGCTTCGAGCCCGGCGACGTCGATGTCGATCTCGAAGCTGTCGACCTGGCGACCGTACCCGTTGCGCCGGACCGCGATGTCGACGCGATCGAGCGAGCGCTGCTCCGGTTGGCCGTCGAGCACGTCGACGGCGAGGAGGATCATCCCGGCGCAGGTGCCGAGGACCGGCAGCCCCTGGGCGAGCATGTCGCTGAGGGGTGCACGCAGGCCGGCCGTGTCGAGCAGGCGCGACATCGTCGTGCTCTCCCCGCCGGGGAGCACGAGGCCATCGATGCCGACGAGGTCGGCCGGCGTGCGGACCTGACGGGTGGCGACCCCGAGGCCGTTCAGCGCCCGCTCATGCGCGGCGAACGCGCCCTGTAGGGCGAGCACTCCGACGAGTGGCGACTGCCTCACCTCGTGCACCTGGGGGCTGCTCCCCCGCCGACGCCAACGCTCACCAGCCCCGGTCGGCGAAGCGCTGGGCGACATCGTCCATGCCGATCCCGGTCATCGGAGCGCCGAGGCCACGGCTGACCTTGGCAAGGATGTGAGGGTCGCGGAAGTGGGTCGTCGCCTCGACGATGGCCTTGGCGCGCGGCATCGGGTCCTCGCTCTTGAAGATGCCCGAGCCGACGAACACGGCCTCGGCGCCGAGTTGCATCGCCAGCGCCGCGTCGGCAGGGGTGGCGATGCCGCCGGCGCAGAACATCGGCACGGGCAGCCAG
Source organism: Ilumatobacteraceae bacterium (assembly GCA_036736065.1). Taxonomy (GTDB): domain Bacteria; phylum Actinomycetota; class Acidimicrobiia; order Acidimicrobiales; family Ilumatobacteraceae; genus VFMC01. The sequence goes on along the minus strand of DAINND010000153.1, from coordinate 5,136 downwards.
CCGGTCTCGGCGACCTCCTGCACGAGCGGCAGGGGCGCCTGCAGGCGCTTGGCCCAGTCGAACAGCTCGGCCGAATCGGCCTGGGTGAGGCGGCGGATGTCGCCGATGATGCTGCGCAGGTGGCGGACCGCTTCGACGATGTTGCCGGTGCCCGCCTCGCCCTTGCTGCGGATCATGCAGGCTCCCTCGCTGATGCGCCGCAGCGCCTCGCCGAGGTTGGTGGCGCCGCAGACGAAGGGCACCGTGAACGCGAACTTGTCGATGTGGTGCGTCTCGTCGGCCGGGGTGAGGACCTCGCTCTCGTCGATGTAGTCGACGCCGAGCGCCTCGAGGATCTGGGCCTCGACGAAGTGCCCGATGCGCGCCTTGGCCATCACCGGGATCGTGACGGCCTCCTTGATGCCCTCGATCATCTCGGGATCGCTCATGCGCGCCACACCGCCGTCGCGGCGGATGTCGGCCGGCACGCGCTCGAGCGCCATCACGGCGCAGGCGCCGGCCTCTTCGGCGATGCGAGCCTGCTCCGGCGTGACGACATCCATGATGACGCCGCCCTTCAACATCTCGGCCAAGCCCCGCTTGACCCGATACGTACCAGTTGCACCCGACGAGCTCATGGCTGCCAGCGTACTCGCGCCGTCCCCGGGCACCCACTGCCGAATTCGCTCGGTCGGCTAGGTGTCACACCAGGGACGCAACACGCCCCACCCGGGCCAGTTCGACCCATGTCCGACCGGGCGTGAGACGGATCGTCCGGCCCTCGGCGTCGAGCAGGGAGAACGGGGCGCGTCGGTCGGCCCGCTGCCACGATCCGCGGACGAGTGCGCCGTTGCTCACGACCCACGCCACCCCGCCACCCACGGTCTGCGCCTCCGGGCTCCTCTCGTCGGCAGGTCTGGGCCGGTAGCGAACCTCGAGCACCACCACGTTCGCCGCCGACACCTGGCCGAGCGTCGCGTCGATGTGCTCGCGGCCGCCCTGGAAGCGCAGGTAGAGGCCGCTGGCGTCGTCCCAGAGCCAGCGCACGTCGACTCCGTCCATCGCGACGTCCAGCCCCGCCGACGGCTCGCCGAGGACCTCCTCGGCGGGACCTCGGTACTCGAACTGCGGTGGTGGCGGCGAGAAGCCATCGGGCGCTCGGCTCCAGAGCCGGGCCGTCGAGCTGTACAGCGTGTGCTCGAACGACTCGTCGCCTCGTCGGTCGCGGAAGTACACCGAACCGTCGACGGCGTACGGACCGACGTCGACGAGGTCGCTCTCGCGCAGCGCGGCGGTGGTGCCCTCGTTCCCCCCGCTCCAGGCGAACAGCGGCCGGTTCAACGACCCGAGGAGGTCCACGTCCTGGGTGCGGGCCGATCGGATCGGGCCCACCTGGTCGGCATCGGTCGAGTGGAACACCGCGGCGAACCGGGTGAGGCCCTCGACGTTCTCCTCGAACACGATGTCGGCAGCGTTCAGCCCGAACTGCGGCCGGGCCTCGGGATGGTTGTCGATCTTGACGACGAGGGCCCGCCGCAGCGCATGGAGCGGGTCGGTCGCCGGCAGCCCGGTCAGCTGCATGATCGTCGGCGGCACCGTGGTCGTCGGGGCGGCCGTGGTCGTCGGGGCTGCGGTCGTCGTCGGGGCTGCGGTCGTCGTCGGGGCCGACGTCGGCGGCGGGCTCGTGGTCGACGGGCTCTGCTCGACGGCGGGTGCACCGCTGCCGAGCCGCGCGGCGTCCGGGTCGGTCGAGCAGGCGGCCACGAGGGCCACCGCTGCCAGAAGGACGGTCGACCAACGACAGGAGCGACGGCGGGGCGTCATAGCTCGCGCAGGAGGGCGATCCGTTCCTCGAGCGGCGGGTGCGTGTCGAACATGCGGTGGATTCCCCCGAGGCGCCCACGATCGCCCACACCGGACATCGGTTGCTCGATCCACATGTGTGCCGTCGCCGTGGAAGCGGAATGGGTGACGGTGACGTCGTCGCGCAGCTTCTCGAGCGCCGAGATCAGCCCGGGCGGATACCTGGTCATCTGGCAGGCGCTGACGTCGGCGAGCGTCTCCCGACGCCGACTGATCGCCGCCTGCATCGCCTTTGCGACGATCGGGGCGAGGATCAACAGGGCGAACCCGACGATCGCGAGCGGGTTGCTCGAGTCCGACCGGTCACCTTCTCGCGGCACCCGGCCACCGTTCCACCACATCAGGCGGATGCCGAGGTCCGTGAGGATGGCGACACCGCCCACCATGGTCACCGCAAGCGTCGAGACGAGGATGTCGTAGTTGCGGATGTGCGACAACTCGTGGGCCAAGACGCCCTCGAGCTCGACACGGTTGAGCTTCTCGAGCAGACCGGTGGTCACGGCGATGGCGGCATGTTTGGGGTTGCGTCCGGTGGCGAACGCGTTCGGCGCAGGGTCGTCGACCACGTAGATGCGCGGCTTGGGGAGGCCACCGGCGATGCACAAGCCCTCGACGAGGTTGTGCAGGCGCTGGTACTCCTGGGGGTCGGCAGGTCGGGCACGACTCACGGCGAGCGCGATGGCGTCGGCCTTCCAGTAGGAGCTGAAGGCGATGACACCGGAGATGGCCAGCGCCACCACGGTGCCTGCCACCCCTTGGCCGACCAGGATCCCGACGGCTGCCCCGACGAGCATCACGAAGGCGACGAACCCGACGACGAGCAGGATGCTCTTGCGGCGGTTGGCGCGGATGAGTTCGAACATCAGGTCCCTCAGGGTACCCGCACCGGCGGCGCCAGCGCCGCCACCGCCTCGGGACAGCCCGACGACAGGTCAGAACTCGACCTTGGGGACCTCGCGATCGGCGCCGTCGACCTCGAAGTAGTCGCGCTTGGTGAAGTTGAAGATCCCGGCGAGCAACACCGTCGGGAAGGTCTGCAGCTTGTTGTTGTAGCTGAGGACCGAGTCGTTGTAGAACTGCCGGGCGTAGGCGACACGGCCTTCCGTGGCGGTGAGCTCCTCTTGGAGGGCCAGGAAGTTCTGGTTCGCCTTGAGGTCCGGGTACGCCTCGCTCAGGGCGAACAGCTGGCGCAGCGCCGACGTGATCATGTTGTCGGCGTTCGCCTGGGCGTGGGCGTCCCCCGCCGGCGCCGCCATCGCTGCGTTGCGCGCCCGCACGACCGCTTCGAGCGTCTCGCGCTCGTGGGCCGCATAGCCCTTCACGGTTTCGACGAGGTTGGGGATCAGATCGATGCGTCGCTTCAGTTGGACATCGATCTGTGACCAGGCGTTGTCGACCTGGTTGCGGGCCTTGACGAGGCCGTTGTAGATGCCGATCACGGCCAGCACCAGCACGGCGATGATGCCGAGGATGATCCAGGTCACGCGGAGCTCCGCTCGTCGGCGACTCGGGGATCCGGCAGGTGCCGGCCGAACGCTGCAGTCAGCATACGCGACCAGGGGCCGCGTGCCGGTCGCTCGACCAGCGGCAGCGGCTCGGCCAGCAACCGCTCGTAGCGCGTCCGGTACTCGGCCGCCAGACGGGCCATCGACAGCTCCTCGGCCCGCCGCGTGCCCGCAGCCTCGAGCCGGGCCCGTCGATCGGGATCGGCGAGCAGCGCGCTCAGCGCCGCTCCGAGCGCTTCGGCGTCGCCCGGCGGCACGAGGACCGCTGCGACGTCGTCCGTCGCGACATTCCGGTAGCCGTCGAGGGCGCTCGCCACGACCGAGGTGCCTGCAGCCATCGCCTCGGCGAGCACGACACCGAAGGACTCACCGCGCAGCGAGGGGGCGCAAAAGACCGTCGCACCCTTCAGCCTCGCCAGCTTCTCGCTGTCGCTCACCCGGCCGAGCCACTCGAGGCGGCCATCCCCGGCATGGCGGGCCTTCAGCTCGGCGGTGTCCGGGCCTGTCCCCCCGATCCACAGGCGCACATCGGCTGGCACGTGGCGCATCGCGTCGAGCAGCACGCCGAGGCCCTTGCGCTCCTCGTGCCGGCCGAGGAAGAAGATCGTCGGTCCGTCGGCGACGTGGGCCGGAGCTGTCCGGAACGTTTCGAGCTCGACGCCGTTGAACAGCACCTCGTAGTCGCCCCCGATGAACTGCTGGGCGAGGTCTCGGGCGTCGTTCGACACCGCCACCCGCAGGGCGATGCGATCGCTCGCCGCGAGGATCGCCCGTCTCAGGTACCGGTAGGCGTTGACGTTGCCCGCTGCGTGGAACGTGGCCACGATCGGAGCGGTGTTGACCAACAGCGCCGTCTGCGTCGGTCCGGGGGCGAAGGGCTCGTGGAGGTGCAGGATGTCGAACGCCTCGTCGGTGAGCGACCGGATCGTGCGCAGCTGGCACGACGGGTCCGGGGCGAGCGGGGCCACCGAGCCGTTGGTCGCGGTCGGCAGGCTGTCGCCGAGCGGGGTCACGAACGTCGCCGGCGGCGGGCCGTCACAGGGAGCCAGGACGCGCACCTCGACGCCCCCGCGGCGCAGCTCGCGCGCCAGGCCGAGCACCTGAGCCTGCACACCACCCGGCACCGACAGGCTGTACGGGCACAGCATCCCGACGCGGATCGGTCTCGACCGAGGTCCGTCGACCGCCCCATCGGTGCTCACGGCGTTCGAACCTATCGCCGCTCGCTCGGCAATGCCCCGGTCAGCCGGGGTCGATCTCGTCGCCCGGCCACGACTGATCGGGCGTGACAGGCCGGAGGAAGACGGCGCTCGGCGTCGCGACATAGCCCCGCTCGGCGTACGGATCGCTGCCGACGGGCACCACGTCGCGGTTGTCGAGCGTCGGGATCTCGAGGCCGGACAGCGAGCCGACCGTCTTCCACGGGAGCAGCGACCAGGCGTTGAGGTAGTGGTTCACCAGCGCCCTTCGGTAGCCCTGGGTGCGGTTGCGTAGCGAACGATGGAGTGTGTACCCGTTGAAGAACACCACCGACCCGGCCCGCACCTCGACGGGCACGGCAGCCGACTCGTCGAAGCCGTAGGCCTGGTCCGAGGGGTCGTACTCCTCCGGATCACCGTGGGCCCGGGTGGGCCAGAAGTAGCCGTTTCGGTGCGATCCGGGCACCACCCAGAGGCATCCGTTGTCGACCGTCGCGTCGTCGAGCGCGCGCGAGGCCCCGACAAGCGAGCGGTCCCGGGTCGGGATGTAGCGCTCGTCCTGGTGCCAGGCCTGGCCCGGCATGCCCGGG
>DAINND010000152.1:0-7462 GCA_036736065.1 Ilumatobacteraceae bacterium | reverse complement strand
GCGTCGACCTCCACATCAAGGGCTACGGCCACGACATCGAGAGCCGCCTCACCGGCGCCCACGAGACCGCCCCGTACAACAAGTTCAGCTACGGCGTGTCGAACCGCGGCGCGAGCATCCGCATCCCGTGGCAGGTCGCCCGCGACCAGAAGGGCTACGCCGAGGACCGTCGCCCGAACGCCAACTGCGACCCGTACACGGTGACCCGACTGCTGCTCGAGACCGTCTGCAGCGCAGCATCCTGACGGCACTCCCGATGCCGCCGACGCAGTGAGCAGCCCGAAACTGCCCACTGCACCGTGTGTGGGGACCGGTGATCCGGTCCCCACACACGTTTTCATCCACGACTTCCGCACAGCAGACTGAGAGAGATGGGCGTGAACGAACAGCAACGCGACTATGTGTTGCGCTCCGTGGAGGAGCGCGGCGTGCGACTCATCCGCCTGTGGTTCACCGACGTGATCGGCAGCCTGAAGAGCTTCGCGATCAGCCCGGCCGCGCTCGAGAACGCGCTCGACGACGGGATGACCTTCGACGGCTCGGCCATCGACGGCTTCAGCCGGGTGCAGGAGAGCGCCGTGCTCGCCATGCCCGACCCGAACACCTTCGAGGTGCTCCCCTGGGGTGAGCAGAAGGCCGGCGAGGCCCGGGTGTTCTGCGACATCCACCATCTCGACGGCTCCCCGTTCGGCGGCGACCCGCGCCAGGTGTTGCGCCGCCAGCTCGAGGCCGCCCACCGCCACGGGTTCACCTTCTACGTCGCACCCGACATCGAGTTCTTCTACATCGCCCCGCCCACCCCGCACAGCGCCCCCGTCCCGCTCGACGAGGGCGGGTTCTTCGACCTCACCACCAACGACATCGCCGGCTCGCTGCGCAAGCAGACCATCCGCACCCTCGAGACGATGGGCATCCCGGTCGAGTACTCGTTCCACGAGGACGCGCCGAGCCAGCACGAGATCGACCTGCGCCACACCGACGCGCTCACGATGGCCGACAGCATCATGACCTTCCGCCTCGTGGTGAAGGAGGTCGCGGCATCGAAGGGCGTGCACGCCACCTTCATGCCCAAGCCGCTCGAGGGTGTGCAGGGCAGCGGCATGCACACCCACATGTCGCTGTTCCGCGGCGACGAGAACGCGTTCTACGACCCCGACGACGCCTACAACCTGTCACCGGTCGCCAAGCAGTTCATGGCCGGCCTGCTCCGCCACGCCGCCGAGATCACCGCCGTCACCAACCAGACGGTCAACAGCTACAAGCGGCTCGTGCCCGGCTTCGAGGCGCCCGTGCACATCAGCTGGGCGCGCAACAACCGCAGCGGCCTGATCCGCGTGCCGATCCCCAAGCGCGGCAACCCGCTGGCCACGCGCCTCGAGTACCGCTCGCCCGATCCGGCGTGCAACCCGTACCTCGCGTTCTCCGTCATCCTCGCTGCAGGCATGCGCGGCATCGAACAGGGCTACGAGCTCCCCGCGGAGGCCGACGCCAACCTGTTCGAGATGAGCGACGCGCAGCTCTCACAGCTCGGCGTGGAGCAGCTGCCCCAGTCGCTCAGCGACGCGCTGCGCGTGATGGAGGGCTCGGAGCTGGTGCACGACGCGCTCGGCGAGCACATCTACGCGTGGTTTCTGCGCAACAAGCGCATCGAGTGGCGCGCCTACAAGACCCACGTCAGCGCGTTCGAGATCGACCGGTACCTCAAGGCGCTGTGACGTGGAGCTGGTGGCCGTCTTCCCCGATCCGCCGCCACCCGACCTCGCGCGCACGCTCGACCTCGCCGGGTACCGCTGGAAGGCGGTCGGCGGCGCCGACGACGCCGTGCGCCACGAGCCACCCGCCGGTTGGGCCGGCGCCGTGATCGCCTGCGACACCGACCCCGACGGCGCCTGGGCGCTGTGCCGCGCGCTGCGCAAGCGCGACCGCGCCGTGGCCCCGCTCGTGGTGCTGGTCAACGGCGCGCAGCTCGCCGACCTGGACCTGCGCAATGACCTGTTCGACGACTTCTGCCTCAGCCCGTTCCACCCGATGGAGCTCGAGGCCCGCCTGAAGCACCTGTTCTGGCGGGCCGGCGAGGGCGTGCGCCCCGAGCTGGTCGAGCACAGCGAGCTCGTGCTCAACCTCGAGACCTACCAGGCCACCATCGGCGGGGAGCCGCTCGACCTCACCTACATGGAGTACGAGCTGCTCAAGTTCCTCGCCCAGAACCCGGGCAAGGTGTTCACCCGCGAGATGCTGCTGTCGCGGGTGTGGGGCTACGAGTACTACGGCGGGGCGCGCACCGTCGACGTCCACATCCGGCGCCTGCGCGCCAAGCTCGGCGAGGAGCACGCCAACCTCATCCAGACGGTGCGCTCGGTCGGCTACCGCTTCGGCGTCAGCCGCTGGGCGTCCTGAGCAGACCTCAGAGGCGCTGGATGCGCCGGGCGTGACGGGTGTGGTCGGCGAGCACCGCGGGCAGCGCCGGGCGCACGAGGCGCCCCTGTGCGACCACCATCCGGCCGTGCACGACCGGCCACCACGCCGCGGGCGGCCCGCAGCGCAGCCACGCCTCGACCGGATCGGCCACCGCGCCGGCGAACACCGGCCCATCGAGCTTCCACACGGCGACATCGCCCACGGCACCGACTGACAGCTCTCCGAGCTCACCCTCGCGACCGAGGCAGCCCGCCCCACCCCGGGTCGCCACCTCGAGGGCCATGCGCGCCGTGCCGGCATGCGCGCCGTCGCGCAGCTTGGCGAGCAGCATCGCCTGGCGCGCCTCGAGCCACAGCGACGCCGAGTCCGCCGACGCCGAGCCGTCGACGCCGAGGCCCACCTTCACGCCGGCGGCGCGCAGGTCGACCACCGGGGAGATGCCCGAGGCGAGGATCATGTTGCTGCTCGGGCAGTGGGCCACCCCGATGCCGGCCGCGCCGAGCCGGCGCACCTCGTCGGGGTTGGGCATCACGCAGTGCGCCACCCAGGTGCGGTCGCTGCACCATCCGGTGCGCTCGAGGTACTCCATCGGCCGGCACCCGAACCGGGCCAGCGAGAACTCGTCGTCCTCGGCGTTCTCGGCGAAGTGGGTGTGCAGGCGGACGTCGAGCCGCTCGGCCAGCTCGGCCGAGCGCACCATCAGCTCCTCGGTGACGCTGAACGGGCTGCAGGGCGCGAGCGCGACGCGCACCATCGCCCCGTGCGACCGATCGTGATGGCGGGCGACGGCCGCCTCGCTCTCGGCGAGGATCTCGTCGTCGTCCTGCACGACGTGGTCGGGTGGCAGGCCACCGTCCTTCTCGGACAGGCTCATCGACCCACGCGTCGGGTGGAAGCGCACACCGAGCTCACGCGCTGCGGCGATCTCGGCCGACAGCAGGTCCCCACCGCCACGCGGGTGCAGGTAGAGGTGGTCGGGCGACGTGGTGGTGCCGCTCAGCGCCAGTTCGGCCAGGCCGACGAAGGTCGATGCGTACACCGACTCCTCGTCGATCGCCGCCCACAGCGGGTAGAGGCTCTGCAGCCAGCCGAACAGCGGCTTGTCGGTCATCGGCGGATAGGCCCGCGTCAGGTTCTGGTAGAGGTGGTGATGGGTGTTGATCAACCCGGGCGTCACCAGGCAGTCGGTCGCGTCGATCACCTGCGTCGCGACCGGCTCCGGGTCGGTCGACGCACCGACGGCCTCGACGAAGCCGCCCGTGATCGCCACCCAGCCACCGGGCAGCTCACGCCGCGCGGCATCCATCGTGGCGACCAGGCGGGCGTTGCGGATGAGCAGGTCGGCCACGGTGTCCTCCAGGGGTCGAGCGGCAGGGGTCGAGCGGCAGGGATCGAGCGGCGGTTCGGGTGGCAGGGGTCGGTCGGCGGGTGACCGTCAGGCGAGCGAGTCGATGATGGCGGCGATGTCGTCGACGGTGGTGAGCGGGTTGACGACGCAGATGCGCAGCACCGTCTCACCCTGCCACGCCGTGGGCACCACGAACGCCGTCCCCTCGGCGAGCATGCGGTCGCTCCACTGCTGGTACTGCTCGGCCGACCAGCCTCGGCGGCGGAACAGCACCACGCTGAGCTCCGGCGGCATGACGAGCTCGAGATGCGCGGAGGCCGCCACGAGCGCAGCGCCTTCGTGGGCGACGCGCAGGGTCTCCTCCATCGCGTCGCGGTAGGCGTCGGTGCCGTGGGTGGCCAGGCTGAACCAGAAGGGCAGCCCGCGCGCCCGCCGCGACAGGTGGTGGGCCAGGTCGCTCGGGTTCCACTCGTCGTCGGCGTCGGTGTGCAGCACGTCGAGGTACTCGGCGTGCTGGGTGTGCGCGCGCCGGGCCACCGCCGGATCGCGATAGACGAGGGCGCAGCAGTCGAAGGGGGCGAACAGCCACTTGTGCGGGTCGACGATGAAGCTGTCGGCCCGTTCGACGCCGGCGAAGCGGTCGCGCACGCTCGGCGCGGCGAGCGCAGCGCCGCCGTAGGCCCCGTCGACGTGCAGCCAGGTGCCGGTCCGCTCGGCCACCTCGGCCGCCGCGGCGAGGTCGTCGATCACCCCGGCGTTGGTGGTGCCGCACGTGGCGACGAGCGCGAACAGCCGCTCACGATCGGCGGGATCGAGCGCGGCGACCACCTGCTCGAGCGCAGTGCCACGCATCCGGCCCTGTTCGTCGGCGGGCACGGCCAGCACGTCGGCGTCCATCGCCCGCGCCGCAGCAGCCACGCTCGAATGGGCGCCCGCCGACGTGATCATCAGGCCGCGCACCCGGTCGAGGCGGCCCTCGGCGCGCTGACGCCACTGCCAACGGGCGGCGATCAGCGCCGACAGGTTGCCCGCCGTGCCACCGCTCACGAAGGCGCCCCCGGCCGTGGCGGGCAGGCCGGCCAGGTCGGCGATGTAGCGCAGCGCCTCGTTCTCGGCGTGGACGGCACCGGCGCCCTCGAGCCACGAGCCGGCGTAGATGCTCGATGCCCCGACGACGAGGTCGAACAGGATCGCCGCCTCGGTGGGGGCAGCGGGGACGAAGCTCAAGAACCGGGGGTGGTCGACGCTGATGCAGGCCGGTGCGAGCACGTCGGCGAACACGCGCAGCGCCTCGAGACCACCGAGGCCGTTCGGGGTGATCGTCCGTCCGGCCATGGCCCGCAGCTCGGCCAACGTCCGACTGCTGTCGAGCGGCGGCGGGTCGAGGCGCATCCGGTCGACGGCGTAGCGCAGCACCGCTTGGGTGAGCACTTCGAACGACCCGTCGCGGGTGTGCATCGAACCGCTTCGATCGGCCATCACGGACGCGCGATCAGACGTTCAGGTCGAGCAGCTCGCTGCCCTCGTGGCGCACCGATGCATCCTTGTCGAGCAGCACCCCGAGCACGGCGGCGATGACCGCACCACCCATGGCTGCCAGCACGGGGAACAGGCTCAGGATGACGATGATGATGAGGGCACCGGGCACGGGGCGATCCTAGCTGCTCAGCCCTGCGGCTTGAAGGCCCAGGCCTCGATCTCGACGGCCCCGCCGAAGGGCAACGCGGCCACACCGATGGTGCTGCGCGCCGGGCGGGCGTCGCCGAAGCCGGCGATGTAGGCCTCGTTGAACGTGGCGAAGGTGTCCATGTCGGTGAGGAAGCACAGCGTCTTCGCGACGTCCGCCAGCGTCGCTCCCATCGTGGCCAGCTGGGCCTTCAGGTTCTCGACGGCCTGCGCCGTCTGCGCGGCGACACCACCGGGCACCAGGGCGCCGTTGCTCACACCGAGCTGACCGCTCACGATGATCCAGTCGCCGGCGCGCACGACGGGTGTGTAGGGGCCCAGGGGTTTGCTCATGCGGCCATCGTAGGCTGGGGGCCGTGACACCGTGGAACCTGCGTCTCAGCCGGCGCCAGCTCGTCGTCGGCGCAGCCGGAGCGGCTGGCTTCGGCGCCGTGCTGTCGGCCTGCGGCAACGGATCGGACGGCTCCGTGCCGTCGCTGACCGGCCCCGATGTGAGCGCGCCGCTCGGCACCCTCGCCGTCGACGACGGCTTCGTCATCATCCAGCGCTATCCGCCGTCGTCGGTCGCCACCGGTCGGGTGCGCCTCACCGTGTCGATCGCCGACGCCACGGCGACGCTGCAGCGCACCGGCCCCGAGCGGCTCGTGGGGGAGATCCGCAACGAGGACGGCAACCTCGTCGACCAGTTCGAGGCGCCCCGGCGTGGCACCGGCCTCGACGTCGCCTACTGGGCCATCGAGACCACCATCCCCACCCGTGGCCTCTACGACGTCACGGTCGACGGCGCGGTCGGCGACCCCACACCGTTCATCGTCTACGACCCGTCGGAGATCGCCATCCCCTGCGCCGGTGACCCGCTCCCGCCCTTCGACACGCCCACCATCGCGGACGCCCGCGGCGTCGACCCCGTCTGCACCCGGCTCGACGGAGCCTGCCCGTTCCACGAGGTCACCCTCACCGAGGCCCTCGCCTCGGGCAAGCCGGTGGTCTACCTGATCGGCACACCCGCGCACTGCAGCACCGGCACGTGCGCCCCCGGCCTCGACTTCCTCATCGAAGCCTCCCGGCCCTATGCCGACTCGGCCGTGTTCGTCCACGCCGAGGTCTACGCCGACGGCGCGGCCACCACCCTCGCCCCGGCCGTCGGCGAGTACCAGCTCGACTACGAGCCGGTGCTGTGGATCGCCGACGCGAACGGCATCGTGCAACGTCGCATCGACATCGTGTGGGACCTCGACGAGATCACGGCGATCCTCGCCGACACCCTCGGCTGAGCCGACCGGTCGACGACGTGGCTCAGCTGAACGACGAGCCGCAGCCGCAGGTGCGCGTGGCGTTCGGGTTGGTGATCGAGAAGCCGGCCTGGTTGAGGCCGTCCTTGTAGTCGAGGGTCGCGCCCTCGAGCAACTGCTTCGACGCCGGGTCGACGACGACCATCACCTCACTGCCGTTCGAGCCGAAGGTGGCCTTCTCGTCGTCGGCGGCGATGTCGCCGTCGAAGAACATCTCGTACGAGAAACCGCTGCAACCGCCCGGGCGCACGGCGACGCGCAGCGCCAGGTCGGTGGCACCTTCGGCCTCGAGCAGTTCCTTCACCTTCGTGGCAGCGGTGTCGGTGAGCGTGATCACAGTGGGTTCTCCTCGTCGGATGGGCTGAACCGGTGGACAGAGAGGAAGTGTAGTGCTGTGCGGCCGTAGAATCATCCCGTGGCTCGTCCCCCCGCCTCCCCCCCGGGTGAGCACGAGGTGCTCGACCTGCTCCGTGCTGTCATCGACCCCGAGCTCGGGGCCGACATCGTCTCGCTCGGCATGGTGCCCGGCGTGCGCGTCGCCGACGACGGCGTGGTCACCGTGCAGGTGAAGCTCACCATCGGCGGTTGCCCGCTGCGTGCCAAGATCAAGAACGACGTCGAGACCCGCGACGCAGTCAACCCAGGTGTCACCGATGTGCGCATCGACTGGGCCGAGATGCCCGCCGCCGAGCGCAGCGAGCTGATGACCAAGGCCCGC
>DAINND010000151.1:0-7472 GCA_036736065.1 Ilumatobacteraceae bacterium | reverse complement strand
TCCGGGTCCTTCGTCCGGCTCACGTCGACCTGCGAGCCGTCGGCGAGCAGCATGACGATGCGCTCGACGTGGTCGCCGAAGGAACCGTCGCCGTGGTGGTTCTTGCCGTGGATGTCGCTCGCGATCGCACCGCCCACCGTGACGAACCGTGTCCCCGGCGTCACCGGCACGAAGAAGCCTCGTGGGACGATCACCCGCATGAGGTCGTCCAGGCTCACACCCCCGCCAACGGTCACCGTCGACGTGGCTGGATCGAGGAGGGCATCGCTCGCGCTGCCCTGCAGCCGCAGGACCGTGCCGCCACCGTTCTGCTCGGCATCTCCGTAGCTTCGGCCGAGGCCCTGTGCGAGTTCGCCGCGCTCTCTGGCCTACTTCACGTCGGAGGCTGGCTCCGATCTGAGCACCTCCACCACCTCGGCCACCGAGGGGTTGGTCCTCCCCCATCCGACGAGTGTCTGCCGAGCCACACCCCCAGGCTAGTAGGGCCACTCCACCTCGCGCCCGACGACTCGACGGAGGATCCCGCCGAGGCGCAGGGTCAGCAGGACCTTGATCGTGAGGTTCAGGACGAACCAGGGCAGCTGCGCGAGCTGTCGCCCCAGGTTCGCCACCCTCGCCACCGCCCCCGGAGGCAGGTCGGCGCGGTATTCGACGAGCGATCGAGAGCGACCCGCGTACCGGAAGCGCCCACCGACGGCCAGCTCGCGCAGGATCGCCAGGGTCACCCCGCCCGAGGAGAACGAGTCATGGATGAGCATCACCCCCCCGTCCGACACACGGGCTCCCCAGTCACGAATGTCCGTACGAGCCGGAGCGAAGCGATGGGCTCCGTCGATGTAGAGCACGTCGATGTCCCCGACCACGTCGGCGTGCGCAGCGTCGCTGAACGTGCGGACGTGGCGCACCCGTTCGGCGACACCGGCGTGGCGAAGGTTCGCCCAGAACACCTCGTGATCGTCGGCGGCCTCGGCCTCGTAGCCCTCGATCTCCTGGGGCCCCCGGTCGTTGCCGGCATGCGGATCGATCGCCACCACCTCGACACCGTCGGCGGCCATCGACGCGAGCACGATCGTGCTCCGGCCGCGGAAGCTGCCGATCTCGACGATCCGTCCACCGGCAGGCACACGCGTGGCCGCGGCGGCCAGACGCCTGGCCTGCCCCTCGGTCATCCAGCCGTCCACGTCGGCAACGACCGCCAAGGTCTCGTCGAACGTCCTCAACGCCATGGCTCCCCCGTTGCTCCGGCGGCGAGGTGGGCCCCGCCGTCACACATAGACACCCAGCCCGAACACGACGAGCCACACCAGGCCCAACACCTGCAGCGTCCGATCCTGCAGGAAGATCTCCTCAGGTGCCGACCCGTGGCCCTGCTCGACGACGAGCGTGTAGCGCAAGAGTGCGGTCACCATCGGCACGATCGACAGCTCGTAGAACGGCCACGACGTGCCGGCGAGCTCCTTGGTGTCGAACGCCCAGAGGCAGTACGACACCATGGCCGCCCCACAGGTGACCGACAGCACCGTGCGCAAGAAGTCGAACGAGTACTCCTCGAGGGTCGCACGCACCTCACCCACGTCATCGGGCCCCGGCCGATGGGGGCCGGCCTCGTCGGGCCCGGCGCCCGTGAGCTCACGCAACTCCGCGTACCGCTTCGCCGTGACGATGAACAGAGAGCCGAACGACGTGGTGAGGAGGAACCACGTGCTCATCTCGACGTCTGCAGCGACGGCACCTGCGATCGCCCGCAGCACGAAGCCCGAGGCGACAGCGACCAGGTCGATGACGGCGACATGCTTGAGGAACGAGCTGTAGACCGTGGTGACGACCACGTAGATGGCGAGCACCAGAGCAGCCAGCGGACGAGCAACGCCGGCGAGGGCGATGCCTCCGACGAGCAGGAGGGTGCCCACCACCCGGGCCACGCCGAGTGGGACGGTGCCACTCGCGACCGGACGGAAGCGCTTGGTGGGGTGCACCCTGTCGGACTCGACGTCGAGGATGTCGTTCCAGAAGTACGTGCCGCTGCTCACCATGCAGAACGCGACGAACACCAGCAGCGTGGGCCACAACGCGCCGGGGTCGTCGAGCACGCCGGCGGCACCGGGCGCGGCGAGCACCAGCACGTTCTTGGCCCACTGCTTCGGACGGGCTTCGCGCACCAGCGCAGCGATCACGACGGCTCCTCGGGCGGCACGACAGGCACCGTAGTCGCCTCCACCCAGACAGGGTGGTCCGCCATCTCCAGCATCTCCCGGTCGCCTCGACTGTTCCCGTAGGCCCACACGCGCGCACCCGCGAGATCGTGGAGCGCGAGCCAGGCTCGGAGCCTCACCGCCTTCTCCGCCGCCCGACAGTTCGGACCAGCGAGCCGGTCGGTGTACCGCCCGTCGACGACGCTCGCGTCAGTGCACAGCACCCCGTCCACCGCGAGCGCAGCACCGAGCGGCTCGAGGTACGGGCGCAGCGACGCTGACACCAGCACCGTGGTATGGCCCTGACCCTGGTGCCACCGCAGGCGGGCCACCACGTCCGGTCGGAGCATCTCGCGCACCACACGGTCGGCGAAGCTGCGCCCCGCCTCGAGCACATCCGCTTCGACGCGCCCGGCGAGGACTCCTCCGACGACGATCTCCTTCACTGCGTCGCGGTCGCGACGCAGGCCGGCCGCGAGTGACGCGACAGGCCGACGGACCACGCTGGCGAGAAGGCCCCTACGCCCACCGACGAGCTCGAGGAACGGCCGTACGCAGTCGCGCACGGTGAGCGTGCCATCGACGTCGAACGCAGCGACCACCGGAGCCGGTCCGCTCATCGCAGGCCCTCGAGCATCTCCCAGTACCCGGGCCAACTCTTGGAGACCACGGCCGGTTCTTCGATGACGATGCCCTCGACGACGAGGCCGAACAATGCGAGAGCCATCGCCAGGCGATGGTCGTCATGAGTGCTCAGCTGCGCAGGCTGGGGCATGCCGGGGCGCACCGTGAGACCGTCGGCGTGCTCGTCGGCGCTGATGCCGGCCCGGCGGAGCTCGCGGCACAGATCGCCGATGCGATCCGACTCCTTGCCGCGGATGAACCCCACGCCGCGGATCGTGGTCGGCGTCACGGCGAAGGGCGCGACCACGGCCAGCGTCGGCACGAGGTCGGACATGTCGACCATGTCGATGTCGATGCCCCGCAGCGGGCCCTCCCGCGTGACGGTGGTGCCGTTGGTCGTCTGCACCACGTCGCAGCCCATCGAGGCGAGCACCGTGGCGAACGCTGCATCACCCTGGAGCGACGCCGTGCCGAGACCCGGCACATGCACCGTCCCACCAGCGATCGCGGCCGCCGCGAGCGGATAGCTCGCCGAGCTCGCATCGGGCTCGACCGTGTACGGCACCCCCACGTAGCCACCCGGAGGCACGGCGACGGACGCCTGCCCCACGTCGACACCGTGGGCGCCGAAGGCGCCCATCACTGCTGCGGTGATGCCCACGTACGACCGCGACACGAGCGGCGTCGTGAGCTCCAGCTGCAACCCGCCGGGCAGGTAGGGCCCGATCAGCATCAACGCCGTGATGTACTGGCTGCTCACATCGCCGCGGATCCGCAACGCTCCCGCATGCACGCGTCGGCCGACCGGCCCGCAGACGGTGACCGGCAGATGGCCGGGCTCGACCCCGGGACGCACGACGGCGCCGAGCTCGGCGAGGGCGTCGTGGAGAGGTGCCATCGGTCGGCGCCGGAGCGGCTCCCCACCATCGATCGTCGAGCATCCGTCGGCGAGCGCGGCCAGGGCGGTCACGAAGCGCGAGGTCGTGCCCGCGAGCTGTGCGTCGAGGACGCGCCCCGCGGGTTGCGGTCGCCCGCCGCAGCCGAGGACCTCGACCGTCTCGGCCACGTCGTCGAGCGTGTTGCAGGCGATGCCCAACGCCCCCAGGCAGTCGAGCATGGCCGTGGTGTCATCACCGGGGGCGACACCCCGGAGCGCGCTCGTACCGGTCGCGAGCGCAGCGCAGACGAGGGCCCGGTTGGCGATGCTCTTCGAGCCGGGCACGTGCACCTCGGACGCCAGCAGGTGGTCGAGTGGCTCGACCCGGTAGGTCTCGCTGTCGCTCATCCGAGCCGCTGGACCGACGGTCGATAGCCACGCGCGAGCAGGCCGCCGCGGTAGACGTCGGCCATCGCCGCGTCGACCAGCACCACGGCCACGCCGCGGGTGCCCTCGGCGCTGTGCACCACCTCGAAGCTGGCGATGTTGACTCCCAGCTCGGCGGCGAGGGTGAACACACCCGCTGCGGAGCCCGGGGTGTCGGGGATCGGGATGCGCATCTCGGCGAGCTCCTCGGGCCGGCTCACCCGGCTCGGGAGGTTCGAGCGCGCATCGCGTGCGCGCTGCAGACGGGTGCGCAGCGCGTCGCGGTCGTCCGCAGCGACGACGTCGCGCATCTGCCCGAGGCCGGCGATGAGACCGTCGAGGGCCGAGAGGATCGCAGGACGGTTCTCGGCGCAGATGTCCAGCCAGATCGCAGGATGGCCCGACGCGATGCGGGTCATGTCGCGGAACCCTCCGGCGGCCAGGCGCAACAGTGCCGCATGCTCCTCGGCCCGTTCGCTGGCCAGGCCCATCAAGGTCGCCGCGGTCAGGTGGGGAACATGGCTGATGACCGCGACCACCTGGTCGTGGCGCTCCGCCGGCAGGGCCACCACCTCTGCGCCGAAGTCGGCCACCACTGCGGCGACCGCCGAGAAGGTGGTGTCGGCCGTGAGCGCCGACGGGGTGAGCACCCAGACCGCTCCTTGGAACATCGAACCGTCCGCCCCGTCGAGGCCCTCGAGCTCGCTCCCCGCCATCGGGTGGGCGCCGACGGAGCGCGGGTCGTCGATGGCCTCGACAACGCCGCCATTCCCGCTGCCCACGTCGGTCACGACCACCGCCGTCGAGGCGAGCGCGCGCCGCACCTCGTCCGGGACCGACATCACAGGTGTGGCGACGAAGGTGATCTCCGCCTCAGGATCGAGACCGGACGCCACGATGAGCCCCATCTCCAGCGACCGGGCCACCCGGGTCGGCTCGCCGTCCGTGCCGCTCACCGACCAGCCCCGTTCCGACAGTGCCGCGCAGATGGAGCCACCGATCAAGCCGAGCCCGGAGACGTTCGCCCGGCGCTGGGTGCTGGCGTGATCGACCACGGCGGAGCAGGCTACCGCTGCAGCCCAGCGCCCGCCCGTTCGATGAGCATGCGCACCTCGTCCTGGGCGAGCTCACGCCACGCGCCCGGCGTCAAGGCGCGGTCGACGATCGGCCCGATGCGCACCCGCACGAGCCGACGAACCGGGTGGCCGATCGCTTCACACATCCGCCGCACCTGCCGATTGCGTCCCTCGTGGATCGTGATCCGCAGCAGCCCGGGCGAGGGTTGGGACACGCGCGCTGGCGCAGTCATGCCGTCGTCGAGCAGCACGCCGTCACGGAGGCGGCGAAGGTGACCTGCGGCGACAGCTCCCCCCTCGACGTCGACGAGGTACTCCTTGTCGACACCGAAGCTCGGGTGGGTCAAGACATGCGCGAGGTCGCCGTCGTTGGTGAGCAGCAGCAGGCCCTCGGTCGCCACGTCGAGGCGGCCGACGGGGAAGACCCGCGGCTCGGCCGGGACGAGCTCGATCACGGTCGGACGGCCCTCCGGATCGCTCGCCGTGGTGACGACACCAGCAGGCTTGTTGAGCAGGTAGTAGACGAGGCCCGGCCGCGTGCCGAGGGGAACGCCGTCGACCTCGACCCGATCGCGTTCAGGGTCGACCCGTCGCCCGAGCACGGCGACCTCGCCGTTCACCGTCACCCGACCGGCGCTGATCAGCTCCTCGCAGACGCGCCGGCTGCCCCACCCGCGTGCAGCCAGCACCTTCTGCAGCCGCTCGCCCTGCGGGAGCTCAGCCGACTGCGCCGCCAATTGCTCCCACAACGGGGGCTCCACCGGGCGGCGCGGGGGCTCGCTCACGTCGACTCGGCCGATGCTGGCCCCGACGGCGGCGACGACGACGAATCGAACCGGAGGCCGTGCTCGAGCGCCTCGACCACATCTGCTCCCGGCACGAACTCTGCGATCGGCGGCAGGTCGCTGAGCGAGCTGAGACCGAGCTTCTCGAGGAAGGCGGGCGTCGTGCCGAACAGGATCGCCTGACCCGGCCCGGGGTCGCGGGCGACCTCGGTGATGTAGCCGCGGGCCTGCAGCGTGCGCAGCACGCCATCGGGGTCGACCCCGCGGATCGCAGCGATCTGCGCGCGGGAGATGGGCTGCTTGTAGGCGACGATCGCAAGCGTCTCGAGCGCCGCCGAGCTCATGCGCGCGCGCTGGCCGTCGAGCAGGAACCGCTCGACGTAGGGCGACAGGTCGGCCGCGGTCTGATAGCGGTAGCCGCCGGCGACCTTGACCAGCTCGAAGCCGTGGCCGGCCTCGACGTAGCTCGCAGCCAATTCGGCACAGAGCTGCTCGACCACGTCGATCGGCAGTTCGAGCAACTGGGCGAGCAGATCGGCAGGCACGGGCTCGACGGCCACCATCACGACAGCTTCGATCGCCCGCACGGATGTGGTGTCGGGCAGGCCGGGCACGCGCTGCTCGGCATCGGTGTCGCCGTCGTCGAGTCGGGGCTGGGCGGGATCGGGGAGGTCACTCATCGGGGTCCTGGTCGGTTGTTTGGCGGGCCGCTCAGCCCTCGTAATCATCGATCATCGCGAGGTCGTCGGCAGATCGGTGCGCGTCCCCGACCCAGACGATCTCGCTGTCGCCGAAGCGGTCGTGCTGGTCGAGCTCGACGACGCCCTGCTTGCACAGCTCGAGCAGGGCGAGGAACCGCACGATGCCCTCGAGCCGTTCGACGAGGCCCCCGGTGAGCCTGCTGAAGCTGATGCGACCCACCCGGGGCAACTCGTCGACGAGCTCGACGACGGCGTCGGCGACGCTGGCCCGGATCGGTGCGACGTGGAACAGGTCGATGCGCGCCACCGGCCGCGGGGTCGTGGCGCGCAGATAGGCGGCGTGCAGTCGCCCTCCGGTGACACCCTCGAGCAGGTCCGGCATCAGCCCCACGAACCGGTCGTCCGGACCGGCCATCCGCGGGAACGAGCGGTCGGCCTCATCGGAGAGTCGCGAGAAGACGAGGGCGACGTCTTTGAAGGTCTTGCATTCGAGCAGCCGGGCGAGCAGCAGGTCGCGCTCTTCCCACAGCGCCAGCTCGTCGTCGAGATCGATGTCGTCGCGACCCGGCAGGAGGCGCCGCGCCTTCAGCTCGACCAGGGTCGACGCGATCAGCAGGAACTCCGTCGCCACGTCGAGGTCGATCGCTTGCATGCGCTCGACCTCGGTGATGTAGCTGTCGACGATCCGGGCGAGCGAGACCTCGTAGATGTCGACCTGTTCTTTGAGGATCAGGTGCAGCAGCAGGTCGAACGGGCCCTCGAACACCGGGGTCGCCACATCGATCGCCATG
>DAINND010000150.1:0-7482 GCA_036736065.1 Ilumatobacteraceae bacterium | reverse complement strand
CGCGTGCAGCCGCGCTTCGTCTCGTGGTCGCCCGACTAGCAGCTCATCGTCGTCCTGCGCTGCCGCGCCGGTGACCACCCGGTCAACTGCCTGTGGGTGACCGACGCGGCCACCGGCGACGAGCAGCTCGTGGCCGACCCGGTCGAGCTGCTGGCCTCCTCCGCCGTCGACGACGACAGCCTGCCGCCCGAGGAGCGGGCGCGGCGCGAGCGGATGCGCGAGGGCGCCGGGGGCATCACCGCCTACGCCACCGACGCAGCGTCCACCGTGGCTGCGTTCGCCCTCGCCGGCCGGCTGTTCGCCGCCGGGCTGCTCAGCGCGCGGGCGCGCGAGGTGCCGGTCCAGGGCCCGGTGTTCGACCCTCGGCCGGAGCCCCTCGCGCGGCGCATCGCCTATGTGAGCGGGGCCTGCCGGCGCATCGCCGAGCTCGACGGCACCAGTTGGGAGCTCGCCGGCGAGCAGGGGGACGACATCACCTGGGGCAGCGCCGACTTCATCGCCGCCGAGGAGATGCACCGCTTCCGCGGCTACTGGTGGAGCCCCGACGGCGCAGCGATCGCCGCGTGCCGGGTGGACACCTCGATGGTGCACCGCTGGCACATCTCCGCCCCCGCCGACCCGGCCAAGGAGCCGACGGTGGTCCGCTACCCGGCGGCCGGCACCCCCAACGCCTCGGTGACCCTGCACGTGCTGGCCCTCGACGGTGGGTCCGTCGAGATCGTGTGGGACCGCGAACTGCTCCCCTATCTCGCCGATGTGCGCTGGATCGACGCGAACCGCCTGCTCGTCACCGTCCAGTCCCGCGACCAGCACATGCTGGTGGTCCTCGAGGCCGACGCCGTCACCGGTGCGACGGTGCCACTGTTCCACGACGCCGACGACGCCTGGGTCGAGCTCGTGCCCGGGAGCCCCGACCGGCTCGCCGACGGACGGCTCGTGGTGGCCGCCGACCGCGAGGGGCGGCGGTGCGTCCTCGTGGGCGGCGAGGTCGTCACACCCGACGACGTGCAGGTGCGCCAGATCGCCCACGTCGGCGAGGCCGTCACCTTCCTCGGCAACCCGCTCGACGACGCCACGGTGCAGCACGTCTACCGCTGGTCGCCCGACGAGGGCACGCTGCAGCTCACCACCGAGCCGGGGGTGCACACCGTCTCCAACGGTCGCCCGCTCGTGGTGCGGCGCGCCTGCCTCGACACACCCGGCGCCGTGACGGGCGTGCCCGATGGGCCCACGATCGCCAGCTTCGCCGAGGCGCCCCTCGTGCGCCCGGCGCCGCGCCTGCACCACCTCGGCGAGCAGCGCATCGCCACGGCGGTGCTGCTCCCCCACGACCATGACGGCTCACCGCTCCCGGTGCTGATGGACCCGTACGGAGGCCCTCACGCGCAACGCGTGCTGCAGGCGTCGAATGCCTTCGCCAGCTCACAGTGGTTCGCCGACCAAGGGTTCGCCGTGGTCGTCGCCGACGGACGCGGCACACCCGGTCGCGGCAGCTCCTGGGAGCGCGCCGTGCACCTCGACCTCGCCACGGCCGTGCTCGACGACCAGGTCGAGGCGCTGCACCGAGCAGCCGAGCAGCACCCCGAGCTCGACCTCGGCCGGGTGGCGATCCGTGGCTGGAGCTTCGGCGGGTACCTCGCCGCGCTCGCCGTGCTCCGGCGCCCGGACGTGTTCCACGCAGCCGTGGCCGGCGCCCCTGTCACCGAGTGGCGTCTGTACGACACCCACTACACCGAGCGCTACCTGGGTGACCCCACGGTCGATGACCACCCCTACGCGTCCACGAGCCTGCTACCGCTCGCGACGGGCCTGCGCCGCCCACTGCTGCTGGTGCACGGCCTCGCCGACGACAACGTCGTCGCGGCGCACAGCCTGCAGCTGTCATCGGCGCTGCTCGCCGCCGGACGCCCGCACGAGCTGCTCGCCCTGGTCGGCGTCTCGCACATGACCCCGCAGGAGGTGGTGGCCGAGAACCTGCTGCTCCACCAGCTCGACTTCCTGCGACGCGCGCTCGACCGGGTCGCCGCCCCGTCGGGTCAGGACATCGACGACGGGCAGACCGCCTGAGCGAAGCGGTCGCGCCCGGTCAGGTCGGGCAGCACCCGCACCTCGACCAGGCCGGCGCCGCGCAACAGGTCGAGCACCGCTGTCGCCTGGGTCGAGCCGATCTCGACCAGCAGCACCCCACCGGACCGCAGCCACTCGCGCGCATCGGTGGCGATGACGCGTAGGTGGTCGAGGCCGTCGGCTCCGGCGAACAGCGCCTGCGCCGGCTCCCACTCGCGCACGATCGCCTCGACAGCCGGGTCGCCGTCGGCGATGTAGGGCGGGTTGCTCACCACCAGGTCGACCGTGCCCCGCAGCTCGGCGGGCAGCGCGGCGAACCAGGCGCCCTCGGCCAGGCGGACGCACGCCGCAGCACGCCCGATCCCGGCCAGGTTGGCGCGGGCGACGGCCAGCGCGTCGGCCGACACGTCGGTGAGCCACACCGTCATCGCGCTGTGCCACAGCTCGCTGGCCAGGGCGAGGCCGATCGCGCCCGAGCCCGTGCCGAGGTCGACGACCGTGAGCGGCCTGGGCCGGCTGCGCATCGCCGCGACCGCATGCTCGACGAGCAGCTCGGTCTCCGGCCGAGGGATCAGCACCCGGCGGTCGACCATCAGGTCGAGGTGCCGGAAGGCCCAGTGCCCGAGCACGTACTGCACCGGCTCACCGGCGCGGGCACGAGCCACCATCGCGTCGAGGCGGTGCACGCCACCCTCGGTCGCCGGGGTGTCGAGCACGTCGCGGAACTCGTCGCGCTCGGCGCCGCTGGCCTCCTCGCACAACCAACGAGCCACCACCCGGTCACCGACGAGGCGCTCGGTCTCCGACCACAGCTCGCGCCATGTGATGGTGCCGTCGTCCACGTCAGCCGCTGCTCTCGAGCAGGCGGGCCCGTTCGTCGGCCATCAGGGCGTGGACGATGTCGTCGAGGTCGCCGGCGAGCACCTCCGAGAGCCGGTAGACGGTGAAGCCGATGCGATGGTCGGTGACCCGGTTCTCCTTGAAGTTGTAGGTCCGGATCTTCTCGCTGCGACCGCCGCCGCCCACCTGGCTGCGCCGCTCGGCCGACATGGTCGCGGCATGCTCGTCCTGGGCGAGCTGGAGCAGCCGGGCGCGCAGCACCTGCATCGCTCGGGCCTTGTTCTGGAGCTGGCTGCGCTCGTCCTGCATGGTGACCACCACACCGGTGGGGCGATGGGTGATGCGCACGGCGGAGTCGGTGGTGTTGACGCTCTGCCCGCCAGCGCTGCTCGCGCGGTAGACGTCGATGTCGAGGTCGCGGTCGTCGATCGCCACGTCGATCTCGTCGGCCTCGGGCAGCACCAGCACCGTCGCCGAGGACGTGTGGATCCGGCCCTGGCTCTCGGTGACCGGCACGCGCTGCACGCGGTGGGGGCCACCTTCGAACTTGAGGTGCGCCCAGGCGTCGTCGCCGCGCACCACGAAGGTCACCTCGTTGTAGCCACCGAGGCTGCTGTGATCGCTCGACAGCACCTCGAGCTTCCAGCCGTGCCTCGTCGCCCAGCCGCGGTACATCTCGAACAGGTCGCGGGCGAACAGGTTGGCCTCTTCGCCACCTTCGGCGCCGCGGATCTCGACGATGACGGCGCGGCCGTCGTTGGGGTCCTTCGGCAGCATCAGCGTGCGGATCTCGTCCTCGAGCGCGGCGAGGTCGGCCTCGGCCTCGGCGAGCTCGGCTCGCCACAGCTCGCGCTCGTCGCCGGTCGAGGCGTTCATCAGCTCCCGTGACGTCTCGATGTCGGTCAACCGGACGCGGCGTCGGCGCAGGGCCTCGACGAGCGGGGCGAGCTCCTTGTAGCGACGCGACACCTCGCGCAGGCGCACCTGGTCGGCCAGCACATCGGGGTCGCCGAGGCTGGTCTCGAGCAGCAGGTACTCGTCCTCCACGGCGGCCAGGCGTTCGAACACGATGCCCCAGGGTAGGCCGCAGGGGCTCAGTTCGGGACGGCCACCACGCGCGTCGGCACCCGCACGCGTTCGGCCAGGCGGTGCTGGATCTCGATCGCGTCGCGCTCGGGCACGGCGACGATCGAGCGCTCGGCTCGGTGCATCGCCGCAGCGTCGGCTGCGAACACCACGGCGTCGAGGTCGATGCCCACGCTGCAGGCCACGAGCAACGGCTCATCGACCGCGCGCGCAGCGCAGGGCAGCTCATCTTTCACGTTGGTGCGCACCACCGGAGGATCCGCCGCCTCCAGGGCGGACGCCGCCACCAGGGACGGCTCGGCGAGCAGCCGGGCGCGCAGCAGTCGGCTGCGGGCCAGTTGGTTGAGTGGGTGCTGCACCGCACCCACGGACCGATGCGTGGCGACATGGCTCACCACGTCGCGCAAGGCGTCGAGCGTCGGCCGGGCGCCGTGGAGCATCTGGAAGGTCTCGCGATCGTGGGCGCCGATGCCCACCTCGAGCACGTCGCCGTCGGGGCCGGTGACCAGGCGGCACACCTCGAGGCCGGCCACCTCGCCGGCGAGCACGCCATGCTCCACCACCGGCACGGCGCCCGCGGCCTCGATGAGCTCGCGCCAGGCGAGGACGTGCACAGGATCGAGCTCGGCCGACACAGGGGCGTCCACCGCGACCGCCGGTCGCTGCTCGCGCCCGTTCACCTCGCGGACCTCGATGTCCCAGTCGAACAGCGCAGCCCGGCGCGCCAGCACCCCTGCTGCAGCCGGTTCGGCCAGCACGCGCACGGCGGCGGCCCCGCGTCGCAACGCCCAGGCGAGCACCGGGCCGAGCGCCCGCTGGGCCCCGCGGATGTCGCCGTCGTCGACGAGGGCCCAGGCTGTCGAGCCAGCCATCGCTGCGGCGCCGACGCCGATGCCGGTCGGTTCGGTGGTGAGGCGCCCGTCCTGGTCGGCGGCGAGCGCCGTCAACTTGGCGCCGATCAGCGCGGCGCGGCGGGCGCCATCGAGAGGTTGGCCAGCAGGTCCGGGCACCCGTCCGACGCTACCGGCGCCCCGGCGACGACTCGCGCCGGCGTCGGTGCCGCCTGGCCGACGGCTCAGCCCTGCACGTAGCCGACGACGTCGACGGCCAGGTCGACCGAGCCGGCCTGGTTGCGCACCAGCACCGCCCCGTCGGCGCCGACAGGCACGAGCACCAGGTTGGTGACCGGGCGGCCGGGGCTCACCGCGAGGTGGGCGACATCGGGACGTGGCGTGCCCGTCGGGAAGACCGTCACGGTCGTGGGTGTCGAGGCCTGCGCGCCACCGACCTGGAGGAGCACGGCGGACACCCCGCTGGTCGGCAGGCCGCCGACGCCGGCCAGAGGGATCGTGAGCGCCGCCGCGCCGAGGCGTTGGCGAGCGGTCCCGGTCCCGGTGCGGGTGTCGACCACGCGGGCCACCGGCACGGGGACGACCCGCTGGGTCGCGCCGGGCCGCACCACGCCGACCACGTCGACCGTGAGATGGCAGCTGCCCGACGACACGGCGACGTGCACCTTGCCGTCCGCGCCCGGAGCGACCGGCACGAGCGTCGAGGTGGTGCGGCGCGCCTCGACCGGCGCCGATGCCGTCGCAGGCTTCGCAGCGGCAGACGGCCACAGCACGAGGCTCCCCGTACCTGTCGCGCCCGTGGCCGTCACCTGCAGCAGCACGAGCGAGTCGCCTGGGGCCACGCCGCCACGACCGGTGACGGTGAACGACGTGCTACGACGCGCCGTCAGCGCGCCACGGGCCACCCCCGAGCCGGTACGGGTGTCGAGCAGCCTCGTCGGCGTGAGCGCCACGAGGCCCGCTGTCGCCTCTGCGGTGAGCCAGCCGAGGATGTCGATCGCCACCTGCAGCGAGCCGTGGTCGTGGCGGAGCTGGAGGGCGCCGTCGGCGCCGAGGCGGAGCACCACCACGGTGGTCTGGGACGCGCCCGGCGCGGTGTCGATCACGACCGGCGCCGCGGCATCCCCCGCCGGGCCGAGGCGCAGCGCCGACGAGCGGCTCGCGCTCGTCACCGAGACACGGGCGAGCACCGCTGCCGCTCCGACCGGAACTCCCGTGCGACCGACGACCGGCAGGGCCCACACCTCGCCGGCGCGGAAGGCGCCGCGACGGCCGCCCGCGCCCGTGCGGGTGTCGACGGCGCGCACCGGCAGGATCGGCACGATCCCGTGGCTCACCACCGCCGGTGGCCCGACCACGGGCGGCAGCGGGTCGCTCGGCCCGGAGGTGAACAGCCCGAGGTCCTCGTAGGCGCCGACGAGGACGGTGCTCGCCCCACCCCCGAGGCGATGGTCGATGATCGTGCCGAGCACGTCGCGGAAGTCGACATGGTGCTCCATGCGGTCCCACCGGTCGAGGTGGTCGAGCCGGGGTTGCTGCCCGTAGAGGCCACCGCGCACACCGCCACCGATCACGAACATGTTGCTCGCAGTGCCGTGGTCGGTGCCGCCCGAGCCGTTCGCGTACGAGGTCCGCCCGAACTCCGAGAGCGTGACGAGCGTGACCCGGTCGCTCCACGCCGGGTCGAGCACGTCGTAGAACGTGCGGATCGCCTCGTCGAGCTCCCCGAGCAGTTCGCGGTGTTGCCATTCGAGGTCGTCGTGGTGGTCGAAGCCACCGAGGCCGACGTCGATGACGCGCAATCCCAGATCGGCGTTCACGAGGCGCGCCGCAACGGCCAGCTTGCGGGCGAGCCCCCGGTCGGGGAGCTCGGCCGCGAACACCGGTGCCACGTCGCGGGCCAGATCGAGCTGTGTCGTCAACGCAGCGGTGTAGAGCTCGTGGAACACGCCGCGGTCGGACGGCCCGGCCATGGCTCGCAGCCCGTCGTACATCCGCAGGTCCGGTGGCTCGCGCGTGGAGCCGAACAGGTCGCCGTAGGGTGACACCGCCGCAGCGCGGCGCTGCGCACCGATGAGGTGCATGCCGACGCTCGCATCGATCGCAGCGGCGCGCAGTGAGGCCGTGGCTGCCGGCTGGCCGTCGAGCCATCGACCGATCCATCCGGTGCCGGGTGGCGCCGACCCGAAGCGACCGCTCATCCAGGTGCCCATCGAGGTGAAGTGCGACAGGTCCGGGCTCGGGTAGCCGACACCCTGCACGACGGCCACCTGTCCGGCGTCGAAGCGCTGCTTGAGATGAGCGAGTGAGGGGTGCAGGCCGACCCTGGCGTCGAGCGGGAGGACGTCGCCTGGCGCGATCGCGATCGCCGGCCGCTGGCGGTAGTACGCCGGGTCGGCAGGGGGCACGACCGTGTTCAGGCCGTCGTTGCCGCCGTAGAGGACGATGGTGATGAGCACGTGCTCGCCCGGCCCGAGCGGCGGCGCGGCGAAGGCCTCGCGCGCGCCGGCGGGCAGCAGACCCTCGCCGAGCGTGCCGAGCGCCGCGCCGCCGAGGACGCCGAGCCCGACGGCGCGCAGGCAGTCGCGCCGCGACCCCCCGTCGACGGTGGTCCGCTCCGTCGAGCGCTCGGGGGCGC
>DAINND010000149.1:0-7555 GCA_036736065.1 Ilumatobacteraceae bacterium | reverse complement strand
TGGAGCACCACCCCGCCCCCCGCCGCCGTCGCTCAGGCCTCCGCGCCGCAGCACACCTCGGCCTCGCCCTCGCCACCGTCACCGTCGCGGCATGCGCCGGTGACGACGCCGGCGACACCACCCGCCCCGTCACCGTCTACACCGGCCGCCACTACGGCATCGAGCCAGTGTTCGCCCAATTCACCGAGGCAACCGGCATCGAGGTCCGCTTCACCACCGGCTCGGACCCCGAACTGCGCGAGCGCCTCCTCGCCGAGGGCGAGAACACACCTGCCGACGTCGTGATGACCGCCGATGCCGCCAACATCGCTCTCGCCGCCGAAGCCGGGCTGCTCTCGCCGGTCGACAGTGACGCCCTGCGTTCGGCGATCCCCGCCGAGCTGCGCGCCGCCGACGACACCTGGTTCGCCCTGAGCCGCCGACTGCGCGTCATCATGCACTCGACCGAGCGGGTGGCCGAGCCGCCGACCACCTATGCCGAGCTCGGCGACCCGCAGTGGTCCGGCCGGCTGTGCCTGCGCCCGAGCACCCACCCCTACACCCAGTCGCTCGTCGCGAGCCTCGTGCTCAACCAGGGCGAGGAGCAGGCCCTGGCCATCGTCGAGTCATGGGTCGCCAACGACCCGCTCTACATCAACTCCGACACGGACATCCTGAAGGCGATCGCAGCCGGCGACTGCGACGTGGCCCTGCCCAACACCTACTACCTGCCCCGGCTGCTCGCCGAGGACCCGTCATTCCCTGTCGGCCTGAGCTGGCCGGAGCAGGACGCGGCGGGCGCCCACCTCAACATCAGCGCCGCTGCCGTCACTGCTGCCGCCCCCCACCGCGCCGAGGCCGTGGCACTGCTCGAGTGGTTGGCGACCGATGGTCAGAAGGCGTTCAGCGACGCCAACTTCGAGTACCCCGCCGACCCTGACGTCCCCCCCGCCGAACTGCTCACCGGCTTCGGTGACTTCGTCGCCGACGTGGCCGCGGTCCGCGAGCTCGGACGGCTCAACCCTGTCGCGGTCGAACTACTCTCGGCAGCCGGCTACGAGTGAGGACCAGCACCTGCGCACCGGAGTGACGACGACGTCGGGCACTGCGCCCGGCTGGGCGGCGATCATGGCGATCGCCGCCCTCGTCGCGTCTCCGGTGGTCGTCATCCTCGCCTCGATCGTCGACCCGACCACGGAGATGTGGTCGCAGCTGTGGGACACCCGGCTCCCCGGCATGATCCGCGACACCGTCGTGCTGCTCGTCACCGTGGTCACCGGCACCGTGGTGCTCGGCACCGGCCTGGCCTGGCTCGTCACGGCCTACGACCTGCCCGGACGGCGGGTGATCGCCTGGCTGCTCGTCACGCCGTTGGCCGTGCCCGGCTACGTCGCCGGGTTCGTGTGGCTCGACACGCTCTCCGTGCCGTTCGGGGCGCGCGGCGTGCGCAGCATCTGGCTGTGCGCGGCGACGCTGGTGCTCACGCTCTACCCGTACGTCTACCTGTTCGCCCGGGCGTCGTTCCGCGCGCAGGGCGGCGACGCCCGCGACGCCGCCCGCACGCTCGGGCTCGGTCCGGGGCGCACCTTCTGGCGGGTCGCAGTGCCGACGGCTCGGCCGGCGATCGCCGCGGGCGCCGCGCTCGTGACGATGGAGGTGCTCACCGACATCGGCACGGTGCGCCTGTTCAACGTCAGCACCATCGCCGACGGCGTGATGCGGGTCTGGTTCGGCACCGGCGACCGCAGCGCAGCCGCCGAACTGGCCACCCTGCTGGTGGTGAGCGCCGTGACGTTGACCGCGCTCGAGCGGGGCTTGCGCCGTGGCGCGCGCTACACCGGTCGCGCCGGGGAACGTCCCGCCGGTGCGATGCCTCTCGGTCGCGGCAGCCGGATCGCTGCGGTCGCCGCAGCGGGCACGGTGCTGGTCCTCGCAGTGGGCGTGCCGCTGGTCCGTCTCGTCGTCTGGGCCCTCGCGGCTCAGCGCGCTGGCACTGCCACCACCGTCGCAGGTGGGCTCTGGCACCACCTGTCGAGCACCCTGCTCGTGGCGGGGCTGGCCACGCTCGCCTGCATCATCCTCGGCGTGCTGCTCGCGTTGCTCGTGCGGCGCCGGGGCCCGGCCGGTCGCCTGGTCGGGCGGATCGCATCCCTCGGCTACGCGATGCCCGGACCGGTGGTGGCAGTGGGCGCGCTCATCACCCTGGCGGCAATCGACCGCGTGGGCATCATGCCGGACGGGTTCCTGCTCGTCGGCTCGCTGATCGGGCTCGTGTTCGCGCTCGTCGTGCGCTTCATGGCCGTCGCCTTCCAGGGCGTCGAGGCCGGCCTCGACCGGGTGCCCGGGTCCACGGTTGCCAGCGCCCGCATGCTCGGGGCGCGGCCGGCGCGCGTCGCCTGGTCGGTCGAGATCCCCTCGGCCAGGGTGGCGATCCTGGCGGCGACAGCCCTGCTCGCCATCGACGTGATGAAGGAGTTGCCGATCACCCTGCTGCTGCGCCCGTTCGGGCTCGACACGCTGTCGGTGTGGGTCTGGCAGGCGACCTCGGAGAGCTTGTGGGAGCAGGCCGCCGTACCATCGTTGGCCATGGTCGTAGCAGGGATGGTCGCCGTGGGAGCGCTGCTGGTGGCGCTCGCACGCGGCGCCGAGGTGGTGTCGTGACCGGCGGGCAGCCGGCGCTGCGGGTCGAGGGTCTGCGTCGCAGGTTCGGGAAGCAGGTCGTGGTCGACGGCATCGACCTCGAGCTCGGCGAGGGCGAGCTCGTGACGCTGGTCGGCCCGAGCGGCTGCGGGAAGTCGACGCTGCTGCGGATGATCGCCGGCCTCGAGCCCGCCGACAGCGGGCGCGTGCACCTCGGCGGCCGCGACGTCAGCGCCGTGGCGCCCGAACGCCGCCATGTCGGCTTCGTGTTCCAGGAGAGCTCGCTGTTCGGCCACCTTCGCGTCGAGCAGAACGTGGCGTTCGGGTTGCGCCATCTGCCCCGCGCCGCGCGCGTCGCACGGGTGGCCGAGATGCTCGACCTCGTCCACCTCGGTGGCATGGCCCGGCGCTATCCGCACCAGCTCTCCGGTGGCGAGCAGCAACGCGTCGCGTTGGCCCGCGCCCTGGCCCCCGGTCCCGCGGTCGTGCTGCTCGGCGAGCCCTTCGCGAGCCTCGACGAGGTGCTGCGCGACGAGTTGCGCGTCCAGGTGGCCGACATCCTGCGCACGACGCGCACCGCCTCGATCCTGGTCACCCACGACCGTCAGGAGGCGATGTCGCTCGGCGACCGCGTCGCTGTGATGCGCGCCGGCCAGCTCCTGCAGTGCGACACGCCCGAAGCCGTCTACCGCCGCCCGGCGAACCGCTTCGTGGCCGGGTTCGTCGACGTCGCGTCGTTCCTGCCCGACGGCGACGGAGTGCTGGTGGCCCGCCCGCAGCACCTCACCGTCACCGCTGGCGGGCCCGATGTGGTGGTCCGCGTCGAGTTCGCCGGCGCCCACTACCGCTACATGGTGCGCCGCGCCGACGGGAGCGAGGCGGTCGCCGACGGCGCCCCGACCGCACCGCTGGAGGTCGGCGAGTCGTGCACGGTGCACGTGCTCGACGACCATCTGCACCGCCTCGGGCCGGCGTGACGCAGAGCACGGATTCCGGAGATTTGAGCAACCGCGATTGCTCTGGTGCATCACCAGTGGCCAGACTGGCAGCATGAGCGACAGCATGGACGCACTGGTGATCGGTGCCGGCGTGATCGGGTGCGCCGTCGCGCTCGAGCTCGCCCGGTCGGGCCGACAGGTCGTGGTGGTCGACCGCAACGCCGGGCCGGGCCTCGGGTCGACGAGCGCCTCATCGGCGATCGTGCGCTACCACTACGACCACCTCGACGAGTCCGCACTGGCCTGGGAGGCCGGCCAGCGGTGGATGGACTGGTCCCGCTACCTCGGCGCCACGGACCCCAACGGCCTGGCCGAGTTCGTGCGCTGCGGGGCGCTGGTGCTCGACGGCCCGCTCATGGACCGCGTCGCGCCCCTCATCCACCTGCGCACGCTCGGCATCCCCGTCGACGAGCTGAGCGCCGACGACATCCGGGCTCGGTTCCCGTCCATCGACCCGGCCCGCCTTGGCCCTCCGACGGTCGCCGACGACCCTCGCTTCTGGGACGAGCCGACCGGTGAGATCGGCGGCTACTGGGTGCCCGACTCCGGGTACGTGAGCGATCCCCAGCTCGCTGCGTCGAACCTGGCGCACGCCGCCGCGTCGATCGGCGTGGAGTTCGTGTGGGCCACCGAGGTCACCGCCGTCGGGCGCGACGACCGTCGGTTGACGTCGCTCACGCTGACCTCGCGGCGCGGCGAGGTCCGCGAGGTGCGCCCCCAGGTGGTGGTCAACGCCGCCGGCCCGTGGTCGGCGAAGCTCAATCGGATGGCCGACGTCCTCGGCGACTTCAACACCTCGACCCGGCCGCTCATGCAAGAGGTCATCTCACTCCCGGCGCCCGAGGGCTTCGGGGTCGGCGACGGCGGCACCTCGGTGACCGATCCCGACTTCGCCACCTACTTCCGCGCCCACGGTGCGCACACGGTGATCGTCGGAGGCATGGAGCCGCCCTGCGACGAGCTCATCTACCTCGACGACCCCGACGAGGCCGCCGAGCAGGTGAGCGCCGCCACGTGGGAGCTGCAGTCGCTGCGCGTCGCGCGTCGCCTGCACGGCACCACCATCCCCTCGCAGCCGCGGGGCATCGTCGGCGTGTACGACGTGACCGAGGACTGGATCCCCATCTACGACCGCACGTCGCTCGACGGGTGGTTCGTGGCGATCGGCACGAGTGGCCACGGCTTCAAGCAGGCTCCGTTCGTGGGCGAGCTGATCGCCGCGCTGGTCGATGCCGTGACGCAGGGCCACGACCACGACGCAGATCCGATACGTGTCCGCGCCTCGTGGACCGGAGGCACCGTCGGCCTCGGCCACTTCTCGCGGCGGCGCACCGTCGTGCCGCAGTACGGGATGGGCTGAGCGCAGCCCCTAGCCGACAGCGGGGCCGAAGGTGCACGGCAGGGCGCGCACACCGTGCACGAACTCCGTGCCGGCCGACTCGAGTGGGCCGGTGCGCAGGTTCGGCAGTCGCGTCGCGATCTGCTCGAACATCGCCCGGATCTCGGCACGCGCCAGGTTCGCGCCGAGGCAGAAGTGCGGACCGCCGCCGCCGAAGCCGACGTGCATGGGCTGCAGGTTGCGGCGGATGTCGAACCGGTGCGGATCGGCGAACACCGTCTCGTCGCGGTTGGCCGAGCAGTACCACATCACGAGCCGGTCGCCCGCGGCGATGGGGGTCTCCCCCACCACGGTGTCGACGGCTGCGGTGCGGCGGAAGTAGGTGACGGGCGTGGCCCACCGCACGATCTCGTCGACGGCCGTCCTGGCGTGCTCGTCGAACGAGCCGAACCACAGGTCGCGCTGGTCGGGGAAGCGGGTCAGCGCATCCATGCCGTGGGCCACCGCCGTGCGCGTCGTCTCGTTGCCGGCAACCACGAGCAGCACCGTGAAGGCCCCGAACTCCTGCGGCGTGAGTTGGTGGCCGTCGACCTCGGCGTGCACGAGGACGCTCATCACGTCGTCGGTGGGGGGTCGGCGACGGTGCTCGGCGGCGTGCCGCTGGGCGTAGTCGTAGAGCGTGCGCCCGGCCCGGAGGACGGTGTCGTAGGGGTCCTCGTCCTCGGGCGGCGACAGGCCGAGGATCTCGTCCGTGAGCGAACGCAAGAGCGCGTGGTCGCCCGCCGGCACGCCCAGCATGCGCATGATGATGGTGAGCGGGAAGGGCTGGGCGAGCAGCTCGACGAAGTCACCGTCACCAGGGCCGACCGCGTCGATGGCCGCGTCGACCACCTCCGTGGCGGTGGTGCGCACCAGTTGCTCGAGCGCCGTGATCTGCTTCGGGCCGAACGCACGCGCCACGATCGAGCGCAACCGGGCGTGCATCGGGTCGTCCATGTTCAGCATCGAGCCGAAGAAGTCGTCGAACTCGGGCGGGTCGTCGTCGATGACCGTGCCGAGCCGGCTGACGAACACATCGGGGCGGCGGCTCACCAGCCACACGTCGTCGTAGCGCGCGACCGACCAGTAGGGAGCCTCCGGGAGGGCGCCTCCCGGGCGCGGCAGCGGATCCCGGCTCAGCATCGGGCGCCGCCGCAGCTCGGCGAACACCTCGTCGCGCTGCTCCATCGTCTGCATCCAGAACTCGACGGGCCCGACCCCGTTCTCACCAGCGGCCATGCAGTCACACTAGTCGCGTCTTGACGTGTTTCTATCCTTTGATAGATTCACCGCCATGACCCTGCGCGTGATCTCCGCCGACAACCACATCTCCGAGCCGCCGTCGCTGATCGGATCGCTCCCCGAGCACCTGCAGTTGCTCTCCCGGCGACAGGTCGAACGCAACGGCGAGTCCTACATCGAGGGCCCCGGCCAGCGGCCGATGCGGTTGGCCCACACCAAGCGCTACGACGGCTGGGTCGACGACGACGAGCGCCAGCGCGAGTTCCGCGACGACACCTCGCTCGGCCGCGACCCCGACACCCGCCTCGCGATGCAGGCCCTCGACGGCGTGTACGCCGAGGTGATCTACCCCAACGCCTACATGTCGGTCACCAGCGTGCCCAACGACGAGTTCCAGAAGCTCGCCACACGCGCCTACAACGACTACATGTTCGACACCTTCGGCGGCCGGCCGGACCGATTCGTGCCGGTCGCGGTCCTGCCGGGCATGAACATCCAGGACGCCATCGACGAGCTCTACCGCGTGGCGGACATGGGCTACTGCACGGCGCTCATGCCGCCGTCGGTGCCGTGGCTGCCCTACAACGAGCGCGACTGGGACCCGCTGTGGTCGGCCTACGAGGAGACGGGCCTGTCCTGCAACTTCCACGTGTTCACCGGCAACCTCAGCCAGTTCACCGAGTTCTCCGATCCGCTGAACATCCCCCTCGACCGCCTCGAGGCCTACCGCGAGCGCATCAACCTGCGCGGGTTCGAAGAGGTGCTCGGCACGACCGTGGGCGGCTGCGTCGCGGCGATGAGCCCGCTGCTGCACCTCTCGGGCAGCGGGGCGCTCGACCGCCACCCGAACCTGGTCTTCGTCCTCGCCGAGTGCGAGGCCGGCTGGCTTGCCTGGACCCTCTCGGCGATGGACCGCATGCAGACGCGCCGCCACTACGGGCTGACCAAGCTCGAGCTGCGCCCGAGCGAGTACTTCCGCCGGCAGGGCTACGTCACCTTCTCCGACGACGAGGTGGCGATGCAGCTCATCGACCGGATCGGCGCCGACCGGATGATGTGGTCGAACGACTACCCGCACGACGAGGGCACCTACCCGACGAGCAACGAAGTGATCGAGCGGACGATGGGCCACCTCGACGAGGCGACCCGCGAGCAGCTGCTCAGCGGCACCGCCGCCAAGCTCTACGGCTTCGACAAGGCCTGGGCTGCCGTCTCGGTCTGATCGAGGTCGCCACACGGCGCAGCCAGGCCGCGCATCACGCTCCGCACGATGGTCCGCACGGTCGGTTCGCCGCGCTCCGCGTCGCGCAGCTGGCCC
>DAINND010000148.1:0-7650 GCA_036736065.1 Ilumatobacteraceae bacterium | reverse complement strand
CGAGGATCTCGGCGCCGGTGCGGCTGTCGAGGTTGCCCGTGGGCTCGTCGGCGAAGATGATCGTGGGCTTGCTGGCCATCGCCCGGGCGACGGCGACGCGCTGCTGCTGGCCACCCGACAGCTCGCTCGGGCGATGCTCGAGGCGGTCGCGCAGCCCGACGGTGTCGATGACGCGGTCGATCCACTGCTGGTCGCCCGAGGTGCCGCCGAGCATCAGGGGGAGCGTGATGTTCTCGAGCGCCGTCAGGGTGGGCACCAGGTTGTAGGCCTGGAAGATGAACCCGACCGCAGTGCGGCGCAACTCGGTGAGCTGCTTGTCGTTGAGCGCTGCCAGGTAGGTGTCGCCGATGTAGACGGCGCCGCTGGTGAGCGAGTCGAGGCCGGCGAGGCAGTGCATCAGCGTGCTCTTGCCCGAGCCGGACGGCCCCATGATCGCGGTGAAGCGACCGCTCTCGAAGGCCACGGTCACGCCATCGAGGGCGTGCACCTCGTTGTCGCCGCGTCCGTAGATCTTCACGGCGTCGACGGCACCTGCCGCGGCTCCGGTCGTGCTCGGCGGGGCGGGCATCGCTGTCGTCATGCCCCATAGTGAACCGCCTCCGACGGGGCTTTCCCACGAACCGGTCGATCCCGGGGTGGGTGTGGCCCGATGTGCCGTACGATCAGGGGTGATGCACTGCCCGTCCTGCGCTGCGGATCTGGCACCGGGGGCGCGCTTCTGCTCGTCGTGCGGGCGCCCGGTGGCCACCGTGCAGGCCGAGGAGCGCCGCATCGTCACGGTGCTCTTCGCCGACGTGGTCGGGTTCACCACGCTGTCAGAGCACCTCGATCCCGAATCGGTGAAGCACCTCGCCGATGGCTTGTTCGCCCGGCTCACGGGCGTCGTCAGCGAGTTCGGGGGCCGGGTCGACAAGTTGCTGGGCGACGGCATGCTCGCCCTGTTCGGCGCACCCGTGGCGCACGAGGACGACGCCGAACGGGCGGTGCGCGCCGCATTGCGGATGCACGCCGTGGCCTCCGAGTACTCCGCGCTGCGCAACCTCGCTGCGCCACTGCGGTTGCGCGTCGGGATCAACACCGGCGAGGTGCTCGTGGGGACGCTCGCGGGCACCGACTACACGGCGATGGGCGATGTGGTGAACACCGCATCCCGCTTGCAGGGAGCGGCGCCACCCGGGGGCGTGCTGGTGGGGGAGTCGACGTTCGCGCTCACAGCCGACGTCGTCCGCTACGACGAGCCCACCGTGTTGCAGCCACGTGGGCGCGAGCAGTCGGTCACCACGTGGCTGGCGCTCGACACGATGGCCCCGCCGGGGTTTCGGCTGCGGCGCAGCGACCTGCGCCTGGTGGGCCGTGACGCCGAGCTGAGTGTGGCCCGCAGCCTGCTCAAGCTCGTCTCGGTCGAGCGGCGCAGCTTGCTGATGCACGTGATCGGCGAGAGCGGTGTCGGCAAGTCGCGCTTCGTCTCCGAGGTCCTCGGCACGCTCGACGATGCCGGCCTCACCGACACGGTCGTGCTCGCCGGTGTGTGCGCGCCGTACGGCGAGAGCAACGCGTGGGCGCCGATCGCCGCGGCGCTGGCCGCCTACATGGGCCTCGACCCCGAGGCCGGTGTCGACACGTTGCGCACCGAGTCAGCAGCGCGCGCCTCCCGCCTGCTCGGCGAGCACGCCGCCAGCGAGGTCGAGGAGCTCGTCGAGGTGTTCGTGCACCTCGCCGGCCACCCGTCACGGCTCGACGCGCTCGCGCCGCCGGTGCGGCGCGACCGGGTGCACGC
This sequence comes from Ilumatobacteraceae bacterium, assembly GCA_036736065.1. Taxonomy (GTDB): domain Bacteria; phylum Actinomycetota; class Acidimicrobiia; order Acidimicrobiales; family Ilumatobacteraceae; genus VFMC01. The sequence goes on along the minus strand of DAINND010000148.1, from coordinate 5,873 downwards.
GGCGATCACCAGGGTGATCGAGCTGCGCGCCGGCCTCGGCCCGATGGTGTTGTGGATCGACGACTTGCACTGGGCCGACGAGGTCGTCATCGACCTGCTCTCGTGGTTGGCCATCGGCGTGAGCCGGGTGCCGTTCGTGCTGATCACGGCGATGCGCCCGGGCGCCGAGCTCGACTGGCCGCCTCGCGTCGACCGTCACACCGTGGTGTCGCTGTCGATCGAGCCGCTCGCCCGGTCGGCCAGCGACGAGCTGGCTCGTGAGCTGCTCACCTCGGTCACCCCCGAGGCGATCGACGAGCGGCTGCTCGGTGCGCTGTTCGCCCGCAGCGGCGGCAACCCGCTGTTCCTCCAGGAGTGGGCTGCGGCGGTGGTCGACGATGGATCGGCCGGCGAGCTCCCGGACTCGCTGCGCGCGCTGATCGCCTCGCGCCTCGACCAGCTTCCCGCCGCCGAGCGTCGGGTGCTCGACAATGCTGCGGTGCTGGGCGCGTCCGGGCCGATCGCGTCACTCGACCGCTTCGCCGCGGCGATGGGTCAGGACTTCACGCGCGACACGCTGGCCCAGCTCGACGCGAAGGGCCTGCTCGACGTCGATGGCCAGCGGTGGCGGTTCCGCAGCGACTCCGTGCGCGAGGCCGTCTACCAGACCCTCACCAAGGCGGCACGCGCCCAGCGCCATGCGGGAGTCGCCGCCAGCTACCTGAGCTCGGGCTTCGGCACGCTCGACGACCTGGCCCACCACACGGCGACCGCTGCCGAGCTGGTGGCCGACATCGGCAGCGTCGCACTGGTGCCGGCCGACATCCGGGTGCAGGCGATCGGGCATCTCGGCGCCGCCGCAGAGCGGGCTCGTGAGACGGGCAGCTACAAGATGGCGGTGCGTCATGCGGGCCGGGCCATCGATCTGCTCGACCCGTCGAGCTCGGCCGAGGCCTCACGGCGCGACCTGATGCGCCTGTCGCGCGCCGAGGCGCTCATCGAGCTGCGTGACTACTCGATGGCCCGGGTCGACCTCGACGCCGTGCTCGCCAGCCCGACGGCTGCCGACCCGGCCGTCGAAGGCAAGGTTCGGCGCGTGCTCGGCGGTCTGCTGCACCTGGCCGGCGACCAGGACGGCGCGCGCCGCGAGCTCGGCCGCAGCATCGAGGTGCTGCGCGGCACGAGCGACGACGCGCTGCTCGCCGACGCCCTGCGCCACCGCGGCTTCATCGAGCTGTTCGGTGGGTCGCTCCCCGATGCCGAGTGGTTCCTCGGTGAAGCCGAGGGCGTCTACCGACGCCTCGACGACGAGCGCGGCCTCGCCTATGTCGAGCAGCACCGGGCCTGGCTCACGTTCCTGGCGGGTGACCTCGAGCTGGCCGATCAGCGACTGCACGACACGGGGCAGACGCTGCAGCGCCTCGGTGACCGCAACGGTGTGGGTTGGGCCTACGGATTGCTCGCCTTCGTGCGCTTCTTCCGCGGCGAGGTGCGCGACGCCGAGGAGCTCGCCACGCTGGTGCGCGGTGAGGCGCTCGAGCGCGGTGACGACTGGGCGGCGTCGATGATGCAGTCGTTGCTCGCCAACCTGCGCCTGTGGCAGGGCCGTCTGCAGGATGCCGTTGGCGAGGCCGAGCAGGCCCGCGCCCGGTTCCGCCGCCTCGGCGACAACTTCGGCGTCGTGCAGGCCCTGTCGGCGCTGCTGCGCGCCCAGGCGGCGCTCGGCCGGCGCAGCGCGGTCCAGCGCACCTCCGAGGAGCTGCTGGCGTTGGCCAAGATGCCGGGCGCCGGACCGGTGCCGCTCATGGCCGTAGCAGGCACCGCGATGCACCGCGGCGACGGGGAGACGGCGCGTCGGCTGGTGCTGCAGGTGCGCTCGGCCGAAGGTCTCAACCAGGCGGCCCAGTCCGAGTCGAGCGTGCTCCTCGCGATCAGCTCGGCGCAGTGCGGCCTGCTCGACGAGGCGCTCGTCGCGATCGACGAGGTCGACACCCGGCAGGGTCGGCACTCGTTCGCCTCGAGCGTGGCCGCACTCGTGCACGCGCTCGCTGGTGCGTCCGAGAACGCCCTGCGCGAGGCTGAGTCGGTGATCACGGCGTCCGGAGCGTCCTATCTCGACCGAACGTTCGCGACGGTGGCGAGCGCTGCGGTGCTCGCCGCTGAGGGGCGACGCGACGACGCCGTGGCGCAGCTCCACACAGCACTCGCCGAGGTGCTGCCGATCGGAGATGTCACCGCCATCGCCCTGCTCCAGCTCACTGCGTCGGGCGTGGTCGGCGTCGCCCACCGATCCGGCGAGGGTGACCGCCAGGCGGTGGGCTCGGGCTGGTTGCAGATCCTCGACTCGCTCCCGACCCCGGTGGCAGGGTCATGACCTGGCTCGCCGGCGCTGGCGATGTCGAGGCGCTGCTGCGCGTGCGCGGCGGCCTCGGTGAACAGGTCGAGGCACTTCGCACTGGCGCCGCTGCAGCTGCCCCCGGGCGGACCGCCGAGCTGATCGCCGCGCGGGCTGCGCAGATGATCAGCGGTGTCGGCTCGCTCGAGCCGTTCGGCGCGCTCAGCGCGGCCGAGCAGCTCGTCGTCGAGATCACCGACCGCTTCTTGTTCGATGCCCATGCCATCGACGACTCGCTGTTCGCCGGTCTCGGCGAGCACTACACCCCGGCCGAGCAGGTGGGCCTGCTGTTCCACCTCGCGCTCGCCGACGGGTTCACCCGGATGTCCCGGGTGTTCGACGCCACCGAGGAGGACCGCTGATGTCGACCGTGCCGCGCCTGCCGAGTGCCATCGAGGGCTACCCGGCCAACTTCGCCACACTGCTCGCCCACCAGCCCGGCATCGGGCGCAGCTTCGCCGAGGTCTACGGCCAGTTCTGGTCGCACGGGGTGCTCGACCATCCCACGAAGGAGACCGTCCGGCTGCGCAATGCGCGCATCACCGACTGCGGCTATTGACGCAACGTGCGCTTCGCGGTCGCGAAGCAGCAGGGACTCGACGAGACGATGGTCGCGCAGATCGACGACGCGCACGCCGAGTCGGACCTCGCGCCCCGGCTGAAGCTGGCGCTCGCGTTCGCCGACGCGTTCATCGGTGCGGCGGGCCCGCCGAAGGCAGCGAAGAGAGCCGCGCAGCAGGCCGAGTTCGGTGACGACGAGAAGGAAGAGCTGGCGGTAGGACATTCGAGCATACAAGGCGTGTCGAAGCTGCTCATCACGCTGGGCTGCGAGCCCGAGCAGATGGAGCTCACCGAGCTCCCCACACCTGGCAGCTGACACGCACCGGCACCGGCAGTGCCGGCGCCAGTGAGCGCCCGTGTCGAGTCCGGGCCCGTGGACGGCCCGAAGTCGACACCTTGGATCCCGTGAGGGCAGTGCAGGTGCCGGTCAGTCGACGACGGTGAGCGCGACGGGCGGGCGCGCCGGGCCCTCCGGCGCCGTGGTCGCCCATCCGAGGTAGATGAGCGCGCTCACGTGCGTGCCGGGCTCGAACCCGCACAGCTCGGCCACCACGTCGTTGGCGCCCTTCGGGCACGAGCCCCAGTAGGACGCGAGGCCTTCGGCCGTGGCGGCGAGGAGCAGGTTCTGGATGCCGGCAGCGACGGCGTCGCGGTTCTCGGCGGTGCGCTCGGCGCTGTCGCCGGGGGCCGCGCCGACGATGAGCGTGGCCGGTGTGCGCAGGTACTTGCCCCGCGCCTTCACGACCTTCTCCGGCGGGGCGCCGTGACGTTCCATCGCGTCGGCGATCACCTCGCCGAGTCGGGCGCGGCCGGCGCCGACGGCCACCGCGAACCGCCACGGCCAGGTGCGTTTGTGGTTCGGCGCCCACTGGGCCAGTTCGCAGAGCCGTTCGACGACGTCGAGCGGCACATCGCGTCCAGGCTCGACCAGCATGCTGGTGCGCCGGCTGCGGATGATGCGGTGCAGGTCGTCGGGATGCATGCCGTCAGGATGCCGTCGGCAACGACTCGATGAACTGGGCGACCTCGTCGACCCAGCGCTGCCACAGCTGCGGCGGGTAGTCGTGGCCCATGCCCTCGATGAGCACGTAGCGGGCGCCGGGGACGAGCTCGGCGGTGCGCTCGCCGCCGCTCGGGGTGATCAGGGTGTCGGCACTGCCGTGCATCACCAGGAAGGGCACGCGCACCCTGCGCAGTGCCTCGCTGCGCGAGCCGGATGCGCCCACCGCGAAGAACTGGCGGCGGGTGCCGTCGGGCCGGAAGGCGCGGTCGAAGGCGCGTTCGGCGTCGGCCCGCCAGCGTGCCTCGTCGGCGAACGCAGGGCTGCCCCAGCAGCGCAGGCCGGCGATCGACGCTTGCACGTACGCCTCGCGGTCGGTGGCCGGTGGTGCGGTGAGCAGTGCGAACGCTTCGGGCGAGCTGTCGCCGTAGCCGGGCTCGCCGGTGCGCGACATCACCGAGGTGGCCGACAGCAGCCGTTCGGGATGCTCGATCGCCATCGTCTGCACGATCATCCCGCCCAACGACAGGCCCATCACATGGGCCCGGTCGACGCCCGCTGCGTCGAGCACGGCCATGCCGTCGGCGGCCATGTCGCTCAACGTGTAGGCGTTGCCGTGCTCACCCAGCGCGGCAGCGGCGAAGTCGCTCGACAGGCCCACGTCACGGTTGTCGTAGCGGATCACGTAGAGGCCGCGATCGGCGAACATCGCGCACCACGCGTCGGCGTAGTTGATCGACTGGCTGCCGAGGCCGTTCACCATCAGCAGCGTCGGATGGGCGGGGTCGCCGAATGTCTCGTACCAGAGCCGGCAGTCGCCGTTGGCGGCCCAGGCCATGTCAGTCGCCGACGAGTTGCTTGCGCAGCTCGCGCTTCAGGAACTTGCCGTTCGCGTTGCGCGGCAGCTGCTCGTCGAGGAACCACACCTTGGCGGGGATCTTGTGCTTGGCGATCCGCTCGGCGAGGAAGGCGCGCAGCTCGTCCTCGCTGAGGTTGGCACCGGGGTGGAGCACGATCGCCGCAGCCACCTCTTCGCCCAGACGCTCGTCGGGGATGCCGAACACGGCGGCCTCGGCGATGGCGTCGTTCTGGTAGATCGCCGTCTCGACCTCGCTGCAGTAGACGTTCTCGCCACCGCGCAGCACCATGTCCTTGGCCCGGTCGACGATGTAGACGAAGCCGTCCTCGTCGATGCGGGCGATGTCACCGGTGTTGAACCAGCCGTCGCGGATGGCGTCGGCGGTGGCCTCCGGCCGGTTGAGGTAGCCCTTGATCACGACGGCGCCGCGCACGCACAGCTGGCCGACGGCGTCCGGGCCAGGGGCGACGTCGTTGCCCTCGTCGTCGACGAGCTTGGCGTCGAGCGTGGGCACCACGGGGCCGCAGGAGGCCGGCTTGGCCAGGTAGAACTTCGACGAGTTGGCGGTGACGATGCCGTGGGTCTCGGTGAGGCCGTAGCCGGTCGAGGGTTGGCCCTTCTTCAGCGCTCCGGCGATCTTGCCCACCAGGTCGGGCTGCAGTGCGGCGCCGCCGCCGCCCATGCCGAGCAGGGTCGAGGTGTCGCGGGTGGCCCAGTCGGGGTGGGCGAGCAGCTCGCGGCTCATCGTCGGCACACCGGAGAAGTTGGTGACGCCTTCGCGCTCGATCAGCTCGAGGGCGCGGCCCGGGTCCCACTTGTAGGTCAGCACCACACGGCCGCCGGTGAGGGTGGCCGGGTGCAGCAGGCAGTTGCAGGCCGTGACGTGGAACAGCGGCGTGGGCGCCATGAACACGTTCTGCTCCGGCGGGGTGGGCGGCTCTGCGGGAGGCTCGAGCTCGCCGGCGGCCATCGCCTTGCCCTCGGCGGCCCCGATGGCGGTGGTCATGAACGCGATGTTGAGGATGTTGTGCACCGAGCCGCGGTGGGTGAGCTGCGCGCCCTTCGGGAAGCCGGTGGTG
>DAINND010000147.1:0-7669 GCA_036736065.1 Ilumatobacteraceae bacterium | reverse complement strand
ATCGAAGCGCTCGCCGATTGAGGCAGCTGCACGTCGTGCAGTGTGCACGACATCGTCGATCTCGAAGGCCGCGGCGTGCCGGGCGTGTTCGTCGCGTCCGCCGAGTTCGTCACGGCCGCAGAGACGCAGGCGAGCTCGCTCGGCTTCCCGACCGTCGCACGCGTCTTCACCCCCCATCCCATCCAGGACCGCACCGACGACGAGATGCGCGCCTACGCCGACGACGCCTACGAGGCGATCGTCGCGGCCATCACGTCGGGCTGAGCGCCAGGCCCTCGACGACCTCGACGTTCGGCAGCGCCGTCAGCGCCGTTGACGTCACCAGCAGCTTCAACGCGCGGCTGCCACCGCCCACGATGAGCTGCGGACGCTCGACCACGGCGGCGTCGATCCAGATGGGCAGATCGGCGGGCAACCCGAACACGGTCACCCCGCCCATCACCATGCCGGTCACCTCGGCCGTCGCCTCTGCCGGGGCGAAGCTCACCTTGCGCGCGCCGAGTCGCCGGCGCACCGCGCCGTTCACGTCGAGACGTGTGGTGGCGAGCACCAGGCAGGCCACGTACTGCGCCGGCTCGGTCTTGCTGGCGACCACGATCGTGTTCGCCGAGATGTCGGGCGAGTAGCCGTAGTGCTCGCAGAACGCGGCCGTGTCGGCCAGCGCCGGGTCGCACTCGACCACCTCGAACGGCTGGCCGGTGGCCCGCGCCGCTGCAACGACACGTTGCTCCAGGTCGTCGAGTGGTCTCGGGTCGCTCATGTCGTCCTCCGGTCTCAGGGCAGGGCCAGCACACCGTGCTCGTCGTCGCGGACGCACAGCCCGTCGGCGAGCACCCCCGCGACGATACGGCCCGCGACCTCCGGTGCACGGCCCACCACCTGGGCCACGGCGTCGACCCGCACCGGACCGTCGGCGAGGGCGCGCAACAACCGGCCGCGAGCCTGCCGGTCGCTCCCCTCGAACCTGGCCTGGCGGGCGCTCACACCCGCCGAGCCGATCGCCGGGTCGGGCCGGGTCGGGTCGAGCCCCCATGCGCACTGCTCGGCGAGCGGGCACGAGCCGCACTCGGGAGCTGTCGGGCGGCAGAGCAGTGCGCCGAGCTCCATCACGCACTGGTTCCATGCCCACGGCTCGCCGGCTGCGAGCGACGCGTCCGCCACAGCCTGGACCTCGCGGGCGGTCATCGTCCGGCCGGCCACGCGAGCCAGCACCCGAGCGACGTTGGTGTCGACCACGGCGGCCTCCGCCTCGAAGGCGAAGGCCAGCACGGCACGGGCGGTGTAGGGACCCACCCCGGGCAACGCCCGCAGGCCGTCGAGAGTGTCGGGGAAGCGGCCGAGCTCGACGACCCTGCCGGCCGCAGCATGCAGGTTGCGGGCCCGACGCGGGTAGCCGAGGCCCTGCCACAGGCGCAGCACGTCGCCGAGCGGGGCCGCTGCGCACACCTCGGGCGTGGGGAACGACTCCATGAACTCGCCCCACTTCGGCACCACCCGAGCGACCTGGGTCTGCTGGGCCATCACCTCGCTGACGAGGATGGCCCACGGGTCGCGCGTCTGCCTCCACGGCAGATCGCGCAGACGCGGCAGACCCCACCCGAGCACCGCGTCGGCATCGAGCAGTGGCGCACCGAGCGGAGCCGGCGCGCCCGACGCGACCTCACTCCCAGACGTCGACACCGTCGTACGGTCGTTCGCGCGTCGGTGCGAACTCGCGCTTCCACACCATCACCCGGCGGCGGAAGTAGCAGACCTCCTTGCCGTCCTGGTTGAAGGCCTTGGTCTCGACGGTCACCACACCGCGGTCGTTTCGGCTCTTCGACTCCTGCACGTCGAGCACGCGGGTCTCGGCATGGATCGTGTCGCCGTGGAAGGTCGGGGACTTGTGCTGGAGCGTCTCGACCTCGAGGTTGGCGATCGCCGCCCCGCTCACGTCGGGCACGCTCATGCCGAGCACGAGCGAGTAGACGAGGTTGCCGACCACCACGTTGCGACCCTGCACGCTCCTCGACGCGAACCAGTCGTTGGTGTGCAACGGATGATGGTTCATCGTGATCATGCAGAACAGGTGGTCGTCGTACTCGGTGATCGTCTTGCCGGGCCAGTGCTTGTAGACGTCGCCGACGACGAAGTCTTCGAGGTGGCGGCCGAACGGGCGCTCGTGAGTGGTCATGAGGCCGACGTTAGCCGTCGGTCCCCGCAGGACGCTCGGTCGCTCCGGTGTGGTCGGGGCGATGCCCGAACCGGACGGCGAAGTCGAGCGGCCCCTCGGGGTTGTCGGCCTCGGCAGCAGCGATGTCGCGCAGGGGCGCCAGGCGCTCGCGGCGGGCGATGCTCCACGGCCCGACGCGCAGCGACGCGTACATCAGCCCACCGAGCACGATCGGGAAGAAGAACTGCGCGAGGCGCCATGCCGCGACGCCGAGGAACGCCGTCGAGCTGGCGACGCCGAAGCCGACCAGGGCGGACGGGAGGGCCACGTCGATGAGGCCGAGGCCACCCGGGGTGATGGGGATGACGGCGAGGACGTTGACCAGGCCGAACGCGACCAGGAGCGCATCGACGTCGGGGGCTTCGCCGAAGGCGGCGAGGAACACCCAGAGTGCGGCAGCGTCGAGCAGCCAGTTGGCTGCGCCCCATCCGATGACCCTGCCGAGCAGCTTGCGGTCGGCGGCCAACTCGTCGAGGCGCGCGCCGATGTGGCGAACCCCGGCCGCAGCGCGATGCTCGTCGAGACGCAGCTTGCGGGCGATCCAGCGGAACATCCGCTCCGCTCTCGTCTGGCCCTCCATCAGGGCGAACACGAGGAACCCGGCGAACGCCATCAGCAGCACACCGGCGATGGCTGCGCTGGTGTAGCCGCCGTTGACGCCACGGATGGGGATGGAGATCACGAGCGCCAACCAGAAGATGGCGTTGAGCACGAGAGCCGACACCAACCCTGCCGTCGCCAGGGCGAACCCGGCGTCGGGGCCGGGAACCCCGGACAGCGTCATCAGGCGGTAGCCGAGCGCGGACCCTGCGGCACTTCCCCCGGGCACGATGCTCGACAGCGCCTTGGTGCTCATCTGGATGCGGAACAGCCGCCAGATCGACAGCAGCCGCCCGGCGTCGCCGAGCGCAGCGCGCGTGAGGAGCGAGTAGGCGAACAAGGCGACGATCTCGAGTGCGAAACCGGTCACGATCAGCCACGGGTTCACGGACCTGAGCTCGCTCGCCGCCTCGCCGGCTCGCGGCAGCACCGTGACGACCGCGATGTAGACGATGCCGAGGAGCAACGCCAGCTTCAGGGTGAGGCGGAACCGCTGATACCGACGCGGGCGCGGCGGACCACCGGTGTCGTCGGGTGAGACCCGGGGAAGCTCACCCGTGGAAGCGCCCGGCTCGTCGAGATCCACTCCACTGTGTTAGCCGATCCGGACGCCCGACGCAGGCACCAGCTCAGGACGCGAAGGCGGCGACCACCGTGTGCAGGTGCTCGAGGAGAGGGCCGCGCCGGTCGGCAGGGCTCTTGCCGAGGTGCACGACGACGAGATCGTGCTCGGGCCACACCACGGTGAACTGGCCCTCGTAGCCCTGGGCGGCGAAAAGCCCGGGCAGGTCGTGGCGCAGCCACCAGTGCCGACCGTACGGGAAGGGCCCTCCCGGATCGTCGGCCACCCAGGTGCGGGCGTGCTCCCGCCAGCCCTCGGGCAGGATGCGGTGACCGTCGACCACCCCGTCGTGGAGGTAGAGCTCGCCGAACCGGGCGAAGTCGCGCGCGGTCGCATAGACGAACGACGATCCGATGAACGTGCCGGCGGCGTCGAACTTCGCCGTGGCGCTCGTCATCCCCACGGGCCCGAACAGTCGCTCGTGCAGGAACCGCTCCGTCGCCGTGCGCCGGTCGGTGCCGTCGCGGGTGGCGAGCGCGTCGCCGAGGATCCGGCTCACGATGTTGGTCGTGCCGCTCGAGTAGTTCCACACGGTGCCCGGCGGGTGCAGCAACGGCAGCGCTGCGGCGTAGGCGGCAACGTCGTCCGCCCCGCTGCCGAAGAGCATCTCGATGCAGTGGCTGATCGAGTCGTCGACGTAGTCCTCGACGAACTCGAGGCCGGGTCGCATGTCGAGCAGGTCCTGCAGGGTGATGGCAGCGCGCGCGTCGTCGCGCCACTCGGCGACGGGCGCGGGCGCGTCGAGCTCGAGCAACCCGTCGGCGACCGCCATGCCAACGGCCGCATGGATGATGCTCTTGGCCATGCTCCACGAGATGAGCGTCGTCTCGGGTGTGACCGGCTCTCCCGGCCCGAAGGGCGTGTCCGGCTGGGTGCCGTAGCGCTCGACCACCACCTCGCCGCGGTGCACGGCGAGCAGGGCGAGCGACACCCCGTGCGGCGCGTCCGGCGAGAAGAGGGCCTCGACCGCAGCGGATGCGGCAGTTGGTGCGGTAGCCATGGTGGCAACGTACCCGAGGTCGGTCAGACTGGTGCCATGGACGTGGCCTCGGCCCTGGGCACCTATCTCGAGATCGTCGACGCCTGCGCGCCGGGCCTCGTCGAGGGGCTCTACGTCGTGGGCTCGTTCGCGCTCGACGACTGGCACGAGGGCCGCAGCGACATCGACATCGTGGCGGTCACCGCCGAGGCGGCAACCGACGACGCCGCCGCCCAGTTGCGCACCGCCCACGCCGTGTTGGGCGAGCGCCTGCCCGGCGGGCCGAGCATCGACGGCCCGTACGTGGCCTGGAGCGACCTGATCACACCACCCATGGGACTGCACCGGCCCTGGGCACTGCACGGCGAGCTCCGCCACGACGGCGACTGCTTCGAGCTCAACCCGGTCACCTGGTACGTCCTCGCGACCCATGGCGTGACCGTGCGCGGGCCGGTGGTCGACCGGCTGGGCATCTATGTCGATGTCGACGCCAGGGTGCGCTTCTGCGTCGACAACCTGATCGGCTACTGGCGCCCGCTCGCCACGCAGGTGCGAGCGATGGCCGAGGTGTCTCCGGACGGCCGCTTCGACGCCGCCAGCCTGGAGTGGGTGGCCCTCGGCGCACTACGGCTGCATCACACGTGCTTCCACGGCGGGGTGGTCAGCAAGGCCGCAGCCGGGCACTACGGCCTCGAGGTCGCTCCCGAGCGGTTCCATGAGCTGCTCGGCACCGCGATCGCCGTTCGTGCCGGGAGCCCACCCGCCGACTCGTTCGGCACCGACCTCCTCCTCGCCGCAGCCGACCTCGTCGACTGGTGCGTCGGCGAGGCCGAAGCGGCGCTGCCCGTCGGCTGACGCACGATCTGGCCGCGTGTCGACCTGCGGCCCGACACCGGCCCGAGCTCGACACGCGGGGCTCACGCAGGCGTCAGCGGCGGACGTCGAACTGCTCGACGTCGGCATGGCGGCCGCGTTGGTCGAGCCACTTCGCCGGGAGCTCCGGCACCGAACCGAGCGCCAGATCGATGGCCCGATCGCTGCCCGTGGCCCGTGCCAGCAGCTGCGTGTGCTCGGCGCGCACGAACCCGCTGCGCACGGCGTGGTCCACCCATGCCACGAGAGGCGCCCAGTAGCCGGCGACGTCGAGCAGCACCACCGGCTTGCGCACCAGGCCGAGCTGGTTCCACGTCACCATCTCGAACAGCTCCTCCACGGTGCCGAAGCCGCCGGGCAGGGCGATGAACCCGTCGGCAAGCTGCTCGAAGCGAGCCTTGCGCTGGTGCATGTCATCGACCACCTCGAGCGTGGTGACGCTGCGGTGCGCGACCTCGGCGCCCACGAGCTGACGGGTGATGACCCCGATCACCTCGCCGCCGGCTGCCAGCGCAGCATCGGCGATCGTGCCCATCATCCCCACATGGCCGCCGCCGTAGACCAGGCCGATGCCCCGCTCGGCGAGCCGTCGGCCCAACGCAACGGCTGCCTCGGCGAAGTCCGGATCGGCACCTGCGTTGGAGCCGCAGTACACGCACAGGCGCGGACGAACGGCAGGTGGGGTCGGGGCGTGCGCGCTCACGTGTGGAGCCTGGCAGGCGCAGTGTGACGTCTGCAATCGGAGCCGACCGGACAGAGCCGCCCGACCGGTGGCTCACTACAGTTCGAGTCGTGACTGCACCTGATCTGCATGCTGCCGCCGACGTCATCGACCTCGCCCTGAACGTCGTGGGCCGGGCCATCCGCCATCTCGCCGCCAACGGCGGCCCCGACCGCCACCAGGTGCTCGCCTACGACCTGGCGCACGCGGCCGCCCAGGTGGAGACGGCACGTTCGTTGCTCGACTACGGCGGCAAGGGCGAGACCGAGGCCAAGATCACCTGCGCCTTCACGGCCGACATGATCCACGACCTCATCACCCGTCTCGCCGGGCGCGAGGCGCTGTGGGGCCTCGAGGGCGCACCGCTCAGCAGCGCGCACCCGGTCCTCGAGCGCGACCGCTCGCCCGAGTTCGTCGCCTCGCTCGCCGACACTGCCGGGCCCCGGCATCTCGACGACTCGATGGAGCAGGTGCAGGACGCCTTCCGCGCCTTCGCCGACAACGAGATCGCCCCGCGCGCCGAGCACGTCCACCGCCACAACCTCGACGTTCCCGAGGAGATCATCAGCGGCCTGGCCGAGATGGGCGTGTTCGGCCTGAGCGTGCCCGCCGAGTTCGGCGGCTACAGCGAGGGAGGCGACGACGAGTACATGGGCATGGTCGTGGCCACCGAGGAGCTGAGCCGCGCCTCGCTCGGCATCGGTGGGTCGCTGATCACCCGCCCCGAGATCCTGACCCGCGCCCTGGTGCGTGGCGGCACGCCCGAGCAGAAGGCCGAGTGGCTGCCCAAGTTGGCCACCGCCGAAGTCATGGCCGCCGTCGCAGTGACCGAGCCCGACTACGGCAGTGACGTGGCCGGCCTGAAGGTGACCGCCACCCCTGCTGTGGGCCCTGAAGGCCGCGACGGCTGGGTGATCAACGGTGTGAAGACGTGGTGCACCTTCGCCGGCAGGGCCGATGTGCTGATGCTGCTCGCCCGCACCGACCCCGACCGCTCGAAGACGCACCGCGGCCTCAGCCTGTTCATCGTGCCCAAGCCGCGCGGCGAGGCGCACGGCTTCGAGTTCACCCAGCCGGCCGACGGTGCGTTCACCGGCGGCAAGATGGAGGGCCGCCCGATCGACACCCTCGGCTACCGCGGCATGCACAGCTACGAGATCGCCCTCGACAACTGGTGGGTGCCGGCTGAGAACCTCATCGGTGGCGAGGCCGGCCTCGGCAAGGGCTTCTACTTCCAGATGGAGGGCTTCGAGAACGGCCGGTTGCAGACCGCCGCGCGCGCCGTCGGCGTGATGCAGGCAGCCTACGAAGCGGCGCTCGACTACGCCCGCAACCGCACGGTGTTCGGCTCAGCGATCGTCGACTACGAGCTCACCCGCGTGAAGCTCGGCCGCATGGCCGTGCTCACCCAGGCAGGCCGGCAGTTCTCGTACAGCGTCGCCAAGCTGATGGCCAAGGGCGAGGGCGCCATGGAGGCCAGCATGGTGAAGGCCTATGTCTGCAAGGCCGCCGAGTGGGTGGCCCGCGAGGCGATGCAGATCCACGGCGGGTACGGCTACGCCGAGGAGTACTCCGTCAGCCGGCTGTACGTCGACGCTCGCGTGCTCAGCATCTTCGAAGGCGCCGACGAGACGCTGTGCCTGAAGGTCATCGCCCGTCGGC
>DAINND010000146.1:2417-7752 GCA_036736065.1 Ilumatobacteraceae bacterium | reverse complement strand
ACACCGACCAGCAGGGCGACGACATCATCGCCTACATAGACAGCGAGAAGAGCATCCTCGGCGCCCCGCACCTGACGGCCGAGCACGTGCCGGTGTTCGCCTGCTCCATGGGCGACAACGTCATCCACTACGAGGGCCACGTCCGCATGATGGGCGCGGTGCAGCCGTTCATCTCCGGCGCGATCTCCAAGACGGTGAACATGCCGGAGGAGGCGACCATCGAGGACATCGAAGGTCTGCACCTGCTCAGCTGGGAGCTCGGCTTGAAGGCCGTCGCCATCTACCGCGACAACTGCAAGGTGGCCCAGCCGCTCAGCACCGCGAAGAAGGACGGCGCCGAGGAGTCGCCCCCTGCCGCTGCCTCGGCGGCCACCCAGGTGGTCGAGCGCATCGTCGCGCGGGTCATCCCCCAGCCGGTGCGTGAGAAGCTGCCCCGCCCGCGCACCTCGCGCACCTTCGAGTTCCGCGTGGCCGACTGCAAGGGCTTCGCGACCATCGGCGAGTACGCAGACGGCCGCCCCGGTGAGATCTTCCTCACCGTGTCCAAGCAGGGCTCGACGATGAGCGGCATCATGGACGCCTTCGCCAAGTCGATCTCGTACGGCTTGCAGTACGGCGTGCCGCTGCGGGCCTTCGTCGAGGCCTTCGTCAACAGCCGCTTCGAGCCCGCCGGCATGACCGACGATCCGGACATCCGCTTCGCCTCGTCGATCATGGACTACCTGTTCCGCCGCCTGGCGCTCGAGTACATGACCTACGACGAGCGCAGCGAGCTCGGCATCTTCTCGATCGACGAGCGCCTGCAGCCCACGCTGCCGGGTGTGGAGGAGTCGGTGGTCGAGACTCGCACGGGCACCGAAATGGCTCCGGATCCGAAGACCATCCCCTCCGCTGCCGACCTGGTCGCCCAGCTCGAGGCCGGGGTGGCACCTGCGGCGCCGAACAACGACGTCACCAACCCGCAGGGTGCGGTCCGTCCGATCTCGAGGCCGCACGCCGACGCTCCGATGTGCATGCAGTGCGGTGTGCAGATGATCCGGGCCGGCTCGTGCCATGCCTGCCCGAGCTGCGGCACCACCAGCGGCTGCAGCTGACATCTGGTCCTTCCTTCTCCGGACGCCCCGTCCCGAGTGCCCGCCGGCCTCGGAACGGGGCGTCCGGCGCGTCTGCGCGGTGATCGGCCGCACCTGAGGCGCCCATGCCTGGCCGGCATCTGGTCGCGCTGGCGACATTTCTGGTTGCATTTCGAAAAAACCCGGGACAGTCGTACTGCAGATCCACGGATCGGTCGGGCGTCGGGAGCGCCCGAGGGAGGCGAGCACGGATGGCGACCAGGCTTCAGGACAGCGGTGCGACGCGACGCGGGCGCGTCGGCTGGGTGGCGATGGCGGGAGCAGCGGTCGTCACGGCCGTGCTCCCCGGAGGGCTCGCAGCTGCCGAACCGGTGGTAGCCGGAGTGGTGCGAGCGGCGCCTGCCGTTGCGCCGCCCAGCACAGACGGCACGTCGGTGACGACCGATCCGATGATGACGACGCCTCCTTCCGTGCCTGCGCCGTCCCCGACCGATGAGCTGGTGACGGCCGCGGCCGAAGGTGAGCTCTCCGTCGTGAAGACCGCCTCGCGCACCACGGTGCGGCCGGGCGAGGAGCTGGAGTACCGGATCACTGCAGCTTGCTCGTCGCTCACCACCAACTGCGTCGACTTCACCGTGGTGGACGTGCTGCCCGCCGCGCTCGAGGTGACCTCGCTGCCGCAGAGCAACAGCCAGCGCGACGTCGCCTTCGACGCCGGCACGCGCACACTGACGGTGCGCTACCGGCTCGCCCTCCCCGGCACCACGGCGACGGGCCTGCCTGCGGGCGCCTCCCAGTCGCTCGCGATCGGCATGCGCCTGCCGCGTCAGACGCCGGTGCTCGACGGTCAGGTCATCCCGAACTCGGCAACCGCGTCCGCGGTCGGCTTCCCGGACGCCTCCGGTGCGGTCGACGTCGTCGCCGAGATCCCGGTCCGCCTCGATCCGGTGGCCACCAAGACGTGGTCGCCGGCGGCGGCCATCGCCCAGTCCGGCGCGACCAGCCAGATCACCCTCGGCGTGCGCAACGCGTCGACCAGCTCGGCGGTCGTCAACCAGCTCGTCGTCACCGACGCCACGGCGGCGACCTGGGAGCGGTTCGACCTGGCTGGTGCAGGCACGGTGCTGCGCTTCCCGACGGGCGCCGACCAGGTGGTGGTCGAGGTCTGCACGAGGCCCGTCGCGACGCCATGCGTGCTCGACACCGACTGGGTGGCGTCGTCGGCGCAGACCGGGCCGGTGCTGCCCCTCCCCGCCGGCGCCGCGGCGGCGGCGGTGACGGCGGTGCGCTATCGATTCTCCGCGAGCGGTGGTGGGTCGCTGCCCTATGACGCGACCCCCGCCCAGGTGCGCTTCGACGTGACGCTGCGCGACACCTACCGCACCTCGGGCGCAGCGATCACGCCGACCAGCAACGAGCGTGTCTCCAACTGCGCTGCGCCCTCCCTCGTCGCCGCGACGGGTCCCGCGACCGGCGCTGACGCCTGTGCGCCGTTCACGATCCAGCCCGACAGCGTCACCGTTGGTGCCACCAAGTCGATGTACTCCGACCCGACGGGCAGCTTCGCCTCCGGCGGCGTCGTCGTGGTGGGCCAGGACTCGGGCGTGTCGATGCGCATCGCTGCGCAGAACAACGCGGCCTTCCCGGTGCCGATCATGCGCATCGTCGAGCCGAGCCCGAGCGTGGCCACCGACTGGGCGAAGCTCACCGTCGAGCGCGGCCGCTTCACGTTCCCCGCCGGGTCGACCACGGCGACGGTGACCGTCGACTGCCTCACCGGTGCCGACCCGGCCCCGGTGACGTTCACCAGACCGCCGAGCCCTGCGACGGTCAACCTGACGTCCCTGGGGTGCGCCCCAGGTGGCGGCGCCGCTCGCGTGGCCGTGGAGTTCACCGGCTACGACGCGCCCACCTCGACCCCGCTGATCGCCATCGGGGCGAGTGGCGTGCTCGAGCTGCACGGCAAGGCCACCGGCGCCACGATGGCCGATGTCGCCGACGGAGGGCTCCTGAACTGCGCGCAGGTGTTCGTCGCCTCCCAGATCGACAGCACCGGTGCCGCCACGGCCGACGCTTGCGCGACCACGGCCGTCGAGTCGCCGCGCGCCTCGGTCGGTGGCGCGTCGAAGAGCTCCGACGGGGTGTACTCGATCACTCCCGGGCAGGACCTGAAGTTCACCCTGTCGTTCCGCAACCGCGGCAACATCCCGGTCTCCAACGTCGTGCTCGTCGATCCGCCTGATCCGACCGCAGCGAACAATCCCTTCGCCACCGTTCGGCTCACCGGTCTCCAGGCAACCACGGCGAGCCCGGTGAGCAGGAGCGAGGTCTACGACCCGACGGTGTCGGCCTACGTCCCCTTTGTCGCCTCGAACGCGGCACTGCTCGAACGTGCACGGGGCATCCGCGTCACGGTGAGCGGCAATCTCGCGGTCAACCAGACCTTCTCGCTCGACTACACCGTCCGGCTGCGCGATGGCCAGCCTGTCGGCGCCTCGTTCCGCAACTGTGCTGCGGTCGGCATCGACGAGCCGAACACGGCGTCGCCGTTCTGCCTGCCGTCGACGGTCACCAACGGCGTGCCGGGCTCGGGTGCGAGCCTCAACAAGTCGATCGTCCCTCCGACGGTCGTACGCCCCAAGCCGGGTCTGGCCCCCCAGGTCGTCACGGTGAAGCACCGCGCCCAGAACACCGGCACGCTCTACCTGAAGCAGCTGGTCATCACCGACGTCGACGCCGATTTCTTCGATGCGATCACCTTCACCGGCCCGATCGCCGTGAACTTCCCGAAGGGGGCCAACCGTGTCCGCGTCGATGTCTGCACCTCCGTCGCGGCCTGTGCGCTCGGGACGTGGGTCGTCGGCACGCGGACGGCGAGCAGCACCCCGTCCATCCCGTCCGGGGTGGCTGCCGCTGCGGTGAAGGGCATCCGGTTCGTGTTCGAGAACTCGAACAACGGTTTCGAGATCCTGCCGTCACCCAACTTCCCGTCGTCGGGGCGCTGCCCGGATGCGACGGTGTGCTTCGAGGCCCAGGTGCGTCAGTTCCTGGCCTCGGACCCCGCCACGAAGATTCCCGACCAGTTGGCCAACACCTCGTCGGGCGAGGGCGTCTCGGCGCTGCAAGCGCCGGGTGCGAGCTTCGCGATCCCGGAGGTGACCGCGACGGCCGACGTGGTGCAGGGCACCCCGAAGCTCGCTGTCGACAAGAGCCCGGACAGTCGGATCGGTCCGGGTGACGCCGCTCCGGTGAGCGTGGTCGTCACCAACACGGGAACCGATGCGGTGAGCGATCCGCGGATCGTCGACCCGCTCCCGGCCCTGCTCACCTTCGATCCGGTGGTGAGCGGCGCGCCCGCCGGACAGCCCTATCTGCTCGACTACGTGCTCCCGGTCGGCGTCGACCCGCCGACGACGGTCGAGTTCACGAAGCTGACCGGCGCCGATGGTGTGCCGGGTTGCACCGATCCCGACCGGGTCTGCGCGTTGGCATGGTCGTTCCCCGGGTGGACGCTGCCGCCCGGCGGCAAGATCCGGGTCGCCTTCGACGTCGTGCTCACGCCAGGCGTCACCGCCGGGCAGGTGATCACCAATCGCGCCGGTGCATCCGGATCGAACCCCGACCTCACGTGCTCGGCGACGTCGGTCGTCGACGACCCTGCGCTCGGCGCCGGACGGTACTGCACCGACACCGCTGCAGTGACCGTGCTCGCCGGTGACGACTTCGTCGCGCAGAAGTGGGTCGCCGCGGACGCGTCGCTCGGCTTCCTCGATGCCACGGGCGCCGTCGTGCCGGTGACCAGCTCGGAGTGCCCGCGCTATGTGAGCGGGGGCACCGTCTACACCCGCTTCCCGTGCACGGCGCGCGTGCTGCCCGGCCGGGCCATCGACTATCTGATCCGCGGTGTCAACAGCGGCACCAACCCGGCGACGCAGATCGTGATCGTCGACGGCCTCCCCGTGATGGGAGACACCGGAGTGCTGCTCACCGGTCAGCAGCGCGGCACGCAGTGGAGCAACCGGCCCGTCATGGCGTCGCCGGTCTCGAGTGTCGATGCGCAGGGTCTGGTGACCGGGTACACGGCTGCCGCGTTCCCCGGCAGTGGGTTCTGCACGGCCGACCTGGCGACCTCGGGCTCGAGCTGCCCGTCCGGTGCGTTCGATGCGGCGCCCGGCCCGTCGCCGACCGGGTTCCGCTCGGTGCTCACGTTCCCGGCCGACGCCCTGCTCGACCCTGGCGAGTCGTTCCAGATCACCTGGACC
>DAINND010000146.1:0-2407 GCA_036736065.1 Ilumatobacteraceae bacterium | reverse complement strand
CCCCGCCCGCCGCCCTGCCCCCCCCGCCCCTCCCGCCCCCGTCCACCGCTACCTTCCCCCCCCCCACGCCGCGCCCGCGCCCGCTCGCCGAGCCGGTGGCCTGGAACTCGTTCGCCTACCGCCCGACGTTCAAGGTGGGTTCGGGCACGTCCACCCTGCCGGCCACCGAGCCGATCAAGGTCGGTGTCGGCATGCCGCTCGGCTCGTTCACGGTGACCAAGCGGGTCGACGGCCTGCCTGCGGGCATCCCGCTCGACCCGTTCGAGCTCGCCTGGTCGTGCATCGTCGTCGCTGCCGATGACTCGCTCGACGTCGTCGGGGCAGGCACGTTCACCCTGGTGGACGGCCAGACGTTCACGGGTCCGCAGCTGCCCCGTGGCGCGGTGTGCCGCGTCTGGGAGACCGATGCGCAAGGTGGCCAGTCGGCCAACATCGGCCAGGCGAACGCAGCGCCGCTCACGATCGACGCCTCGCCGGGCCCGCAGCACCTGGACATCGTCAACAGCTACGACACCGGCTCGCTGCACATCGCCAAGCAGGTGGTGTGGGATGTCGGTGTCACCCCGGTCACCCTGCCCGAACCATTCGTCGTGTCCGTCGACTGCGGGTTCCCCGAGCTCGGTGACACCCTGCCCGGCTTCCCGCGGACGATCCTGCTCGCCGACGCGGAATCGACCTCGATCACCGATGTGCCCGTGGGCACCGCCTGCGTCGTGGAAGAGACCGACCGACAGGGAGCGATCAGCACCACGATGTCGCCGTCGAACGCCGATGCGGTCGACGGTGACACGGTGCTGCTCACCGTGTCACCCGATGCCGACGGCGGCACGGCGCTGACCATCGAGAACCTCTACGAGACCGGTGGCATCGAGCTCGTGAAGGTCCTCGACGGTGACGCGTCGCAGTGGGCGCAGGGGCCCTTCACCTTCGAGATCACCTGCACCAAGTCCGGGATGCCGACGGTCGTCGAGACCGTCACCCTGCAGCCCGAACGGCTCACCACCGTGATCAGCCCCATCCCGGCCGGCTACCAGTGCACGGTGGTCGAGACCGGCCCGGGTGATGCGGCCAGTTCGGTCGTGTCGCCGTCCGTGGTCACGATCCCGGAGTACCCGCTCGGGGCCGAGCCGCCCGGGCCCGTGCTGGTCATGGCCACCAACACCTATCCCGCGGGCAGCGTGAGCGTGCGCAAGGTGCTCGCCGGCGGAGCGTCGGGGCCGATGGTGGGGGCGGACTTCCGCCTGCAGGTGCAGTGCGAACGCACCCTCGTCGAGGGTGACGGCGTGCAGGTGATCGTCGACGAGACCGTCACGTTGAAGGGCGGGGACACGGTCACCCTTCCGCATGCGCTCCCCATGGGCGCGCGGTGTTGGGTCGTCGAGACCGACACCGTCGGCGCGACCGAGGCCAGCGTGAGCCATAGCGTGTCGAACAAGGTCGTGATCGGCTCCCCGTCACCCGATGTCACCATCACCGCGACCAACACCTACCTCCCCGGGGGCTCGGTGGAAGAGAGCGGTGAGGGTGACGAGTCGGGGATCAAGATCACCAAGGTGCTGACCGGCGCTGCGGCCACCTGGGCCCGCGGCCCGTTCGAGGTCGAGGTCGACTGCCTGGTCGGCGGGTACGCGTTGCCGACCTACGCGGTCACGCTCACACCGACGGATCGGGTGGCCTACGTCAACCCGGTGCCGGTGGGAGCGGAGTGCGAGGTGGTCGAGGTCGACAACGGCAGTGCTCCCGGGTCGGCGCCGATCGTGGCCGGCACCGTCACCGTGCCGGGCGCCGAGGAGCCGGCCGTCGAGATCTCGGTGGTCAACGACTTCCCGGGTGCGGTGCTCGTGGTCGAGAAGCGGGCCGTCGGCGCCCCGGTCGGCCGAACGTTCGACTTCGAGGTCGCGTGCACCTTCGCGCCCGACAACGGGGCGGCGTTCGCCGTCGACCTCTCAGGGTCGACGACCGATGACACGACGGCGATCTCGTTCGAGCTCGCCGCGGGAGCCCAGCGCTCGCTCACCGTGCCTCTCGGCGCCGTGTGCTCGGTGACCGAGACCGACGACGGCGGCGCGACAGCGACCACCTACTTGGTCTCCAACGGTGATGCCCGCGCCGCCGTGGGGGTCGACGGGCCGACCACGGTGACGGTGACCAACACCTTCGCGTCGATGCCCGTGGCGGGCTCGTCGTCGACGATGCTGCTGCTCCGGGCGGCGGCGGCGCTCCTCGCCGCTGGCGTCGCAGCACTGGTGCTCGCCCGGCGTCGAGCGCTGCGCTCGGCTCCGGCTCGCGTCGCCGTTCGGTAGGCCTCCGCTCGCCCGGGTTGCGTCGGCGTCGGCCGCGTACGGAGGGCAGGGGGGGGGGGACGGGCAGTGGGAGACGCGGGGGGAAAAAAGTGAGGCGGGGGGGG
>DAINND010000145.1:0-7800 GCA_036736065.1 Ilumatobacteraceae bacterium | reverse complement strand
CCGGCAAGTTCGGCTTCGTGAGCCTGCACAACATCCTCGCGAGCGGCTACCGCGGGGCGGTCTTCGGCACCAACCTGCAGGGCGAAGAGGTGCTCGGCATCCGCACGGTCGCCGACATCGACGATCTTCCCGACGGTGAGATCGACCTCGTCTTCGTGTGCACCCCGGCGTCGGCGAACCCCGAGCTGTTGCGGGCCTGCGCGCGCAAGGGCATTCGGGCAGCGTTCCTCACGAGTGCCGGCTACGGCGAGGCAGGCGACGAGGGGCGCCGCGCCGAGGCCGAGCTGGTCGCGCTCGCCGATGAGCTCGGCGTGCTCCTCGCCGGACCGAATGGCCAGGGCGTGGTCAGCACCCCGGTGAGCCTGTGCGCGCAGATCGTTGCGCCGTACCCACCG
Source organism: Ilumatobacteraceae bacterium (assembly GCA_036736065.1). GTDB lineage: Bacteria > Actinomycetota > Acidimicrobiia > Acidimicrobiales > Ilumatobacteraceae > VFMC01. Next base: position 7,405 of record DAINND010000145.1, on the reverse strand, counting down.
GCCGGACGGATCGCCGTCGCCAGCCAGAGCGGCAACTTCGTCAGCAGCTTCCTCAACTACTCCCGTCAGACCGGGGTGGGCATCAGCCGTGCGGTCTCTGCCGGCAATGCCGCTGCGGTCACCCCGGCCGACTACCTCGACTGGTACGCCGACGATCCGGCTACGGCCGTGTCGCTCGCCTATGTCGAAGGGATCGTCGACGGCCGCGGCCTGCTCGAGCGGTTCGCCTCGGTCGCCCGCCGCAAGCCGCTCGTCGTGGTGAAGGGCGGGGCCACCGAGGCCGGCGCCAAGGCGGCGGCCAGCCACACCGGGGCGCTCGCGGCGAACGACAAGATCTTCGACGGCGTCTGCCGCCAGACCGGCGTCACGCGAGCCGCGACCGTCGAGGAAGCGTTCGAGGCGGCCGCCACCTTCGCCACCCAGCCCCTGCCAGCAGGTCCGAACGTCGTGGTGCTGACAACGGCCGGGGGGTGGGGCGTGGTCACCAGCGACGCCGTGCACCGTGATGGTGCGCTGCGGTTGATCGAGCTGCCCGACGACCTGCGCGCCCAGATCGACACCAAGCTCCCGCCGCGCTGGAGTCGCAACAACCCGGTCGACTGCGCCGGAGGCGAGGTCCGCGACACGATCCCGGAGGTGATGGAGCTCATCGCGGCCCATCCGGACGTGCACAGTGTCATCTACCTCGGCATCGGGATCCAGAGCAACCAGGCCCGGCTGCTGCGCGAGGGGAGCTTCTACCCGGATCACGGCCTCGAGCGCATCGTCGCGTACCACGAGCGACAGGACGAGCGTTTCGCCCAGGCCGCGGACGAGTTGTCGCGCCGCTACGGCAAGCCGATCCTCACAGCGACCGAGCTCGCCGTGGCGGACCCTGCGAACGCTGGTCCGGCGGCCGTCCGCGCCACAGGACGGTTGTGCTACGCGAGCGGGAACCGGGCGGTGGTGGCGCTCGGGCACCTGGTCCGCTACGCCGAGTTCAGGCGCCGCCACGGGATCGACTGAATGGCGAGGCGCTCGAGCAGCCCCGTCGTGGTGGTGGCCGCGTGGTCGGTGACGATCACGATGGTGCTGCTGGTGCTGTGGCAGTGGTCGGTCGTGCGAGCTGTGCGCGACCCCGAGCCAGTCGCCCAGCCGGCAGCCGTCGGAGCGCTGCCCGCCACTCCGGTGCTCTCGGTTCGCCGAGCACCGGGCGTCCTGGCGTGGCAGCTCAACGGTGGGACCTTCGCCGAGGCGCTCCGGCCGGTCGTCGAGGCCGTGGGCCCGGGCTCATGCTTCGCAGCATCGGTCGACGGCCGGCGCGTCGCAGGGGTCAATGAGACGCTCCCGCTCATCCCGGCGTCGAACCAGAAGGTGATCGTCGCTGCGGCCGCCCTCGACGTGCTCGGCCCCGAGCACGTGTTCACCACGGCGGTGACCGGTGCGATCGGGCCCGATGGTGTGGTCGAGGGTGACCTCGGCCTGATCGGTGGTGGCGACCCGGTGTTGACCACCGACGACTGGCTGGCGTCCGGCGCGCAGCGCTATCCGGCGGTCAACACGACGCGGTTCGAGGACCTGGCGGACCGAGTCGTCGCCGCCGGCGTCACCTCGGTCCGAGGGCGGATCGTGGGGGACGCGAGCCGCTACGACGACGAGTGGTTCATCCCGAGCTGGGACACCGACCTCTACGGCGTGGAGGGCGGACCCTACGACGCGTTGCTCGTCGACGATGCCCGTCAGCGCCCGAGTGCAGACCCGGCGCTGGTGGCCGCTGACCTGTTCACCGACCTGCTCGAGGATCGCGGGGTCGAGGTCGCGTTCGCGCCGGTCGCAGGTGTCGCTGCGCCGGGCCCGGTGCTCGCCTCGGTCGCGTCACAGCCGCTGACGGCGATCCTGCAGGAGTTGCTGATGACGAGCGACGACAACACCGCCGAGATGCTGCTCAAGGAGTTGGGCGTCGTCGCCGGGGGTGGCGGGACGACGGCGGCGGGACTCGCGGTCGTGACCTCCCGTCTGGCGGCCTGGGGGATCCCTCTCGACGGGGTGGTGCTGGTCGACGGCTCGGGCCTCTCGCGAGAGAACCTCGTGACCTGCAACGTGCTCCTCGGGGTGCTCGAGCAAGGCGCGGCGAGCGATCCGGTGGGCGCCGGCATGGCCGTCGCCGGCACCTCGGGCACGCTCGGCGACTTCTTCATCGGTGGTCCCGTCGACGGGCGGCTCCAGGGCAAGACCGGCACCCTGTCCGATGTCAAGTCGCTCTCGGGATACCTGCCCGCCCCGGACGGCTCGACGATCGCGTTCGCGCTCATCCAGAACGAGCCGACGATCGACGACGGGCCATTCCGGCCGTTGTGGGAGCAGGTGCTGGCTCCGGCTCTCGCCACCTACCCGACCGGCCCGGGTGTCAGCGTGCTCGGGCCGGGCTGACCCGACAGGTCACCGAGGCCTGGCTGCTCGTAGTGTGCGGCCATGGCCGTGATGCCGATGTTCCCGCTCGGCAGTGTGCTGCTGCCCGGCCAGGTGCTCCCACTGCACGTGTTCGAGCCCCGCTACCTACAGATGATGGGCGACTGCCTGCGCGAGCACGACCATGAGTTCGGTGTCGTCCTCATCGAGCGTGGGAGCGAAGTCGGAGGCGGCGACCGGCGTTCGACCCACGGGACGGTGGCGCGCATGGCCCAGATCGGGGAGCTCGGTGAAGGGCGGCTGCTCGTGGTGTGCGTCGGGACCCGACGGATCCGCGTGAACGCCTGGCTTCCCGACGATCCCTACCCGCTGGCCGACGTCGACGACTGGCCCGACTCCTGGTCCGACGACGATCGCGCCCCGGCAGCGCTCGCCGCGCTGCAGTCGATGATCGACGCCGTCGCGGCGCGTGTCCGGCGAGCGCACGCGCTCGCGGTCGAGCTCGGCGATCGAGCGGCCGGCGCGACCCTCGAGCTCGCCGACGACCCGCTCGAGGTGTCGTACCAGCTGGCGGCGATGCTGCCGGTCGGGCCCGTCGACCAGCACCGGTTGCTCGCCGCCACGGGCCCGCGCGAGCGGATCGCCCGGGTCGGCGACCTGCTCGACGACGTGGAGGCGCTGCAGCAGTTCCGACTCGCCGATGCGGGCGGGAGCCTCGGTGGTGATCCTGGTGCGGGCGACGACGACCCTCGATGGTGCGCGCAGCCCCCACGGGGCGCGCCCGATCGCGGCGGCGATCGGCGGCGAACCGGGAGGATGTGCCAACATAGTGACGATGTCTGATCAGGCCTCCACTTCGTCGTCCAGCCGCAGCCAGGGCTCGCCAGATGTCGGCGAGGTGGTCAGCCTCGTCGTCGACTACGCCCGTCAGGAGACCGTCGGCCCGCTCCGGGGGGCCGGCCGCTGGATCGGATTCGGCTTGGCGGGTGCGTTCTGCCTCGGGGCTGCGGTGTCGCTGCTCGTGCTCGGTGTCCTTCGCCTCATCCAGACCGAGCTGGCGCCGACCTTCGCCGGTCGCTGGATGAGCCTGCTGCCGTACCTCATCGCCCTGATCGTGTGCCTCATCGTCATCGCCATCGCCGCCAGTCGGATCGGCAAGTCGTCCCTGCACCGGGACTGACCAGGAGGGGAAGAGCCGTCATGGCCCAGCCGAAGATCACCCGCAACGACCTCGAAAACCGGTTCCGCGCCTTGCAGGACGACGTCAACTCGAAGGTCAACGACAGGAAGCAGACCCTGACGACGGCGGCCGTCGTGGGCGGAGTCGTGCTGTTGCTGCTGATGTTCTTCCTGGGCAAGCGCAGCGGCCGCAAGAAGTCCGCGTTCGTCGAGATCCGCCGGTTCTGACCGTGGGCATGCGCGGGGCGGGCGCTGCGAGCTGGCGCCTGTTGTCACCGACCCAGGTGCTCCGCCGCCGTGTCCTGCGGGGCGCGCTCGCCGGGAACCGCCGTTGGCTGATCCTCGGTGGCGTCCTGTGGGGAGGCAGCAAGGTGCGCCGCGTGTTCGGTCGCCAGGCCGAGTCGCTCATGCTGCCCAAGCTGCGCCCGGGGCAGTCGGTCAGCCTCACCGTCATGAAGCCTCCCACCCGGCGGCAGCGTCGTGCCGCGCGGCGCGCCGGCTGACGCCCCATACTGGGGGGCCATGAAGGTCGTCTTGCGCAACCCGAGCCGTGAGCTCGACATCGTCGGTCGGCGCACCGTCAATGCGTTGCTCGACGAGCTCGGGCTCAATCGCGAGTCGCACCTCGTCATCCGCAACGGCACGCTCGTCCCCGGTGACGCCGACCTCACGGCGGACGATGTCGTCGAGGTGCGTCCGGTGATCTCTGGTGGCGCCTGACGTGGGTGGACCAGGGCGGCGCCGGTGAAAGTGGCCTCGAAGTGCCGCACGTGTGGCGGGCCGGCGATCATCGACCTGCCGCGCCACAACGCCAAGTTCTGCGCGGAGCACTTCCAGGAGCTCTGCCGCCGTCAGGTCGTGAAGGCGATCGATCAGTTCGGCATGCTCTCGCCCGATGACAAGGTGCTCGTCGCCGTGTCGGGCGGCAAGGACTCCCTCGCCGTCTGGGACCTGCTCGTCGAGCTCGGATATCGGGCCGACGGGCTCTACATCGGCCTCGGGATCGGGGAGTACAGCGAGGTCTCCGGTCGCTACGCCCGGGCGTTCGCCGAGCAGCGTGGGCTCCATCTCGTCGAGGTCTCCCTGCCGGACGACTTCGGGTACGACGTGCCGACCGCGGCGAGGGCGACGCGTCGCGTGCCGTGCTCGGCCTGCGGGCTGAGCAAGCGCCACCTGTTCGACAAGGCCGCGCTCGAGGGTGGCTACAGCGTGCTCGTCACCGGCCACAACCTCGACGACGAGGCGGCGGTCCTGCTCGGCAACACCCTGCGCTGGGATGTCGACTACCTGGCGCGCCAGCTCCCGGTGCTCGCCGCCCGCGACGGCTTTCCGAAGAAGGTGAAGCCACTCGTGCGGCTCACGGAGCGGGAGACCGCTGCGTGGTGCGTCGTGCGGGGGATCGACTACCTCGTCGACGAGTGTCCGATGGCCGCTGGGAACAAGCACCTGGGCTACAAGGAGCTCCTCAACTCGATGGAGGCCACCTCGCCGGGCTCGAAGGCGGCGTTCTACCTCAACTTCCTCGAGCGCATGGCGCCGCTGCTCGCCGCTCGGCTGGCAGAGGACCGGGACCAACTGGGGGAGTGCCGCAGCTGTGGGGCTCCGGCCTCGGGCGAGCAGTGCGCCTTCTGCCGGCTCGTCGAGGTTGCGTCAGCCCACGAACCGGTCCCGATCGAGCTCGTCATGAAAGGTCGTCGATGACCCGCCCGTTCGCCTACGGGGACAAGGTGCTGCTGCTCGACACCAAGCAGCGCCGCTACCTGATCACACTCGCCGAAGGTGGCGAGTTCCACAGCCACAACGGGTTCGTGCCCCATGCCGACATCGCCGAGCGGCCGGAGGGCTGCGTGGCTCGCAGCACCAGGGGAGCGGTCTTCATCGCGCTGCGCCCGACCCTCGAGGACTTCGTCGTCGAAATGCCTCGCGGCGCACAGGTCATCTATCCGAAGGACCTTGCCCCGATCTGCATGCTGGCCGACATCGGCCCTGGCGTGCGGGTGCTCGAGAGTGGGGTCGGCTCTGGTGCGCTGAGCATGACCATGCTCCGCTGGGGCGCCGAGATCGTCGGCTACGAGCTACGTGAGGACTTCGCCAACCGGGCGAAGGCCAACGTGCGCTCGTTCCTCGGCGAGGAGGCTCTCGCGAAGTACCGGGTCGAGATCCGCGACTGCTACGCGGGGATCGACGAGCGCGAGGTCGACCGCGTCGTGCTCGATCTGCCCGAGCCGTGGCAGGTCGTGCCGCACGCCATGGAGGCGCTGCGACCCGGTGGCATCCTCGTGGCCTACTGCCCGTCGATCATCCAGGTGTCCCAGCTCCGCGACGTGATGGTGGGCAAGGCCTGGACCGGCACCCGTTCGCTCGAGGTGCTGCACCGGGGCTGGTACGTCGAGGGCGCCGCCGTGCGTCCGGACCACCGGATGGTGGCCCACACGGGCTTCCTGACGGTCGGCCGCTTCCTCGGCTGAGCCGTCCGCGTCGTCGACGAGTTGCCCGGCCGGGACGCGACAACGGGGCGCCGGAGCGCCCCGTTGTCGACGAGAGAGGGTGAGGCGAAGGCCGAGTGGCTCAGGGCTCGATGAAGATGCACTCGCCGGGGCACTCCTCGGCGCTCTCGATCACCGCGTCGAGGAGGTTGTCCGGGATGTTCGCCATGCCCTCGGCGCCCTGCGGGTTGCCCTTCGCAGTGGCGTAGATGGTGGCGCCTTCCCGGACGTAGGCCAACCCGTCGTCGAGCAGGGTGAACACGTCGGGGGCGATCTCCTCGCACAGGCCGTCACCGGTGCACAGATCCTGGTCGATCCAGACCTTCATTGCGGTTTGTGTCTCCTCGTTCGGGCGTCCATCGTCGATGGCGTCTGGCGGAGTCTATCCGGCGGAGTGACGTCCGGCGAAGCAACAGGATGTGGCATGCGTCGGCCGGCGGGCGCGTGTAGGTTCCAGCCATGGCAGCAGATCCCGACGCCGACGTCGAGTCGCTCCGGGCGCAGGCACTCGTCCTCGAACAGGAGATTGCCGACCTGCGCCGCCGTCTCGCCGATGCCCCGCGGCGGATGCGGGCCCTCGAGGAACGTCTGCTCGAGACCAAGGGCCAACTGGCGCAGGCCGTCTCGCAGAACGAGAAGCTGAGCTACACCCTGCGCGAAGCGCGAGAGCACATCGCGACGCTGCGCGACGAGGTCGACAAGCTCAGCCAGCCGCCCTCGGCGTACGGGGTCGTGGTCGGGAAGAACGACGACGGCACCGTCGACATCCTGACCAGTGGCCGCAAGATGCGGGTCAGCCTGCACCCCGACATCGACCACGACGACCTCGAGCGTGGCGCCGAGGTCGTGCTGAACGAGAGCTTCAACGTCGTGCTGGCGCGCACCGCCGAAGGCACCGGGGAGGTCGTCACCATCCGCGAGATGCTCGACGACGGCGTCCGGGCGCTCGTGGTCGGGCGGGCCGACGAGACTCGCGTCTGTGAGCTCGCCGACGGGTTGCGCGGCGTCCACCTCCGACCCGGTGACACCGTTCGCCTCGATGTGCGCACCAACCTCCTGCTCGAGCGGTTGCCCCGGCCGGAAGTCGAGGACCTCCTGCTCGAAGAGGTGCCCGACATCTCCTACGCCGACATCGGTGGCCTCGATCAGCAGATCGCGCAGATCGCCGACGCCGTGGAGCTGCCGTTCCTGCACGCTGAGCTGTTCGCCGAGCACCAGCTGCCGGCGCCGAAAGGCATCCTCCTCTACGGTCCGCCGGTGTGCGGCAAGACCCTCATCGCGAAGGCGGTGGCCAACTCCCTCGCCCGCAAGGTGGCAGAGAAGACGGGAGGAGAGAAGGGCCGCAGCTACTT
>DAINND010000144.1:0-7880 GCA_036736065.1 Ilumatobacteraceae bacterium | reverse complement strand
AGGCCCGCGCGGCCGAGCCCTCGGGGGCCGGCCGGAACTTCTATCGCGTCCGCCGCCCGCGCGGGGCGCACGCCGCGACCTAGTCGAGCGAGAGCTTGCGCAGCTCCTCGACCGGCGAGTCCGGGCCGACGATCAGGTGGTTCTCGTCAGGCCCCAGCACGCCGGACTCCTTGAGCAGCGCGATCTCCCACGTGTTCACCGAGCCATCGGCCATCAGCGCGACGGTGGTGTGACGGTGGTTCATCTCAGGATCGTTGTCGTCGGCGACGAGCACTTCCTTGCCCGAGCCGGGGAACTGCCGCAGCGGGTAGTTCTTGCAGTCGCGCCCCGCGTAGGAGCTGTAGGTGCCGTCGATCGACTCGAGGTCCTTGTACCAATCGGTCTCGACCTTGCCCTGCAGACCCGGCAGCGCCGAGGTCTCCACGCCGGGGCAGGTCATCTTCTTGGCCGTGGCCTTGGTGTTCTCGAGCATGTCCTTCGCCACGATCTCGGCGAAGAACTTGGCCCCCGACTGGCTCGGCGCGCGATCGAGGCTCTGCTTGTAGATCTGCATGCCCTTCCAGATCTCGCCCATGTTGGCCTTGCAGGCCGTGACCTTGGCGGCGTCGAGCGCCTCGGGAATGCGCGGCAAGAGGAACGCCGCGAGGATCCCGATGATCATGATCGCCGCGAGCAGTTCGATGAGCGTGAAGCCGGCGCGCGCGGCGCGGCGTGCAGTATGGAGAGCGATGCGCATGGCGAGAGGATTCCGTTGCGGCCCAAGGCCCGGCGCGACGCGCGCGCCGCCCCCAAGAGCCGGGACTGTGCGCGTTTGTACCCCTGAGAGGGCCACGAGTCACGGGGCAGCCGTGCTCTTTCGCACGCCAACCCGGCCGCGCGCGCCGTGCCAGCCCGGAAACACACCGGACCCCCGCGCCCGCTTGGGGAGCGCGGAGGTCCGCGGGTGCGCCCGGACGGGCCGGAGTCGCTCTCAGGCCTTGGCCGGCATGCCCAGCGCGGCGCAGAGCGCGTCCTTGCGCGTCGTCTGCTCCCAGGGGAAGTCCGGACGGCCGAAGTGGCCGTGGTAGGCCGTCTTTTCGTAGATCGGGCGCTTGAGGTCGAGGTCCTTGATGATCGCCGCGGGGCGCAGGTCGAAGACCTTGGACACCGCTTCCGTGAGCTTGTCCTCGCCGCCCTTGCCCGTGCCGAACGTGTCGACGCGGATCGAGAGCGGCTTGGCGATGCCGATGGCGTAGCTCACCTGCACTTCGCAGCGCCGGGCAAGCCCCGCCGCAACGATCGTCTTGGCAACCCAGCGCGCCGCGTAGGCCGCCGAGCGGTCGACCTTGCTCGGGTCCTTGCCCGAGAACGCGCCGCCGCCGTGGCGGCCCATGCCGCCGTAGGTGTCGACGATGATCTTGCGGCCGGTGAGGCCCGTGTCGCCGTGGGGGCCGCCGATCACGAACTTGCCCGTGGGGTTCACGTAGACCGCGTAGTCGTCGTCGGCGAACTGCGCCGGGATGATCGGGCGGATGACCTGCTCGATCAGGTCGGGACGGATGACCGTGTCGCGGTCGATGCCGTCCTGGTGCTGGGTGCTCACCAGCACGGCCGACAGTCGGACCGGCTTGCCGTTGTCGTACTCGAAGGTGACCTGAGTCTTGCCGTCGGGCCGCAAATAGGGCACGGCACCGGCCTTGCGGACCTCGGTGAGCCGCTCGGCGAGGCGATGGGCGGTCCAGATGGGCAGCGGCATGAGGTCGGGGGTCTCATCGCACGCGTACCCGAACATCATGCCCTGGTCGCCTGCGCCTTGGCTGTTGAGGTAGTCCTCGCCGGCCTTGCCGCCGCGGACCTCCTCGCTCGCATCGACGCCCTGGGCGATGTCGGCGCTCTGCTCGTCGATGCTCACGATCACGCCGCAGGTGTTGCCGTCGAAGCCGTAGGCGGCGTTGTCGTACCCGATCGAGTTGATGACGCTGCGGGCCAGCTTGGGGATGTCGACGTAGCCCGAGGTCGTGATCTCGCCCGCGATGACGCACAGACCGGTGGTCAGGAGCGTCTCACACGCGACTCGGCCGTTGGGATCCTCGGCGAGGATCGCATCGAGGACGGCATCGCTCACCTGGTCGGCCATCTTGTCCGGATGGCCTTCGGTGACGCTCTCGGACGTGAAGGTGTACCGGCTCACGACGACGTGTCTCCTGGGATGGGTGTGCCGGATGGCCCGGCCGAACGGATCTGCATCACGCTATCCAGTACCGCACCGGCGACAGCGCGTTTGCCGGTGAGGGGGACCGTCGTCGGCGACATGTCGGGACGGATGAGCGTGACGGCGTTGGTGTCGTGGGCGAAGCCGACACCCGGGGCGCTCACGTCGTTGGCCACGATGAGGTCGAGGCGCTTGCGGCGCAGCTTGGACTCGGCGTTGGCGACGAGGTCTGCCGTCTCGGCTGCGAACCCGACGAGCACCTGCCCGGCCGGCTTGCGCGCCCCGAGTCCGGCCAGGATGTCCGGCGTCGGCTCGAGCACGATCTCCGGCACCCCGGCGTCTTTCTTGATCTTGCCACTGGCGGCCGAAACCGGGCGGAAGTCGGCGACTGCAGCGGCCATCACGACCACGTCCGCCGTCGGCGCCAACTCGTCGAGGGCGGCCTGCATCTCGGCGGCCGTCTCGACCTGGCGCACCGTCGCGCCGGGCGGGACTGCCAGGTCGACCGTGGTCACGAGCGTGACGCGCGCCCCTCGGGCGAGTGCTTCGGCTGCGACGGCGTAGCCCTGCTTGCCGCTGCTGCGGTTGGCGATGACGCGCACGGCATCGATCGGCTCACGGGTGCCGCCGGCACTGACCACCACGTGCAGGCCCGCCATCGGGCCACCCGACAGGACGCGCTCGACCTCGGCGACGATCCGCTCTGGCGTCGCGAGGCGGCCCTTGCCGAGGTCGCCGCCGGCGAGACGCCCTTCGTCCGGCTCGACGACGTGGACGCCGCGACGCCGCAGGGTGGCGAGGTTGTCCTGCACGGCCTGGTGCTCCCACATCTCGGTGTGCATGGCCGGGCAGACGATGACGGGCGCGCGCGTCGCCAGCAACGTGTTGGTGAGCAGATCGGTCGACAACCCTGCGGCGTAGGCGCCGAGCAGTCGGGCCGTCGCGGGCACCACGAGCACGAGGTCGGCGGTCTGTCCGAGACGGGTGTGCGGGATCGGCTGGTCGTCGTCCCAGAGGCTGGTCCGCACGGGCTCGCTGCACAGCGCGGAGAGCGTCGTGCGCCCGATGAAGTGCTCGGCGCCTCTGGTCATCAGAGGCACGACGTGAGCGCCGGCATCGACGAGCCGTCGGCACACCTCGACCGCCTTGTAGGCGGCGATGCCACCGGTGACCCCGACGACGATGCGACGACCGGCGAGCATCGCGACCTCGTCAGCCGAGCTCAGTCGGCCGCGTCTGCGGTGTCGCCGGCCTCGCCGACCTCGTCGGCCTCCTCCGCGGACTCGGCCCGGACGATCTTGCCCGCAGCGATCTCCTCGAAGGAGATGCTGAGGGGCTTGCGCGCCACCGAGCTGACCTGCGGCGGCACCATGTGGCCGAGGCCGTCGCCGAGCTGGCTGAAGTACGAGTTGATCTGGCGTGCCCGCCGGGCACCCAGCGTGACCAGGCTGAACTTGGAGTCCACCGTGTCGAGGAGATCCTCGATCGGGGGGTTCATCATGCTGTCGTGCGAGCGCTGCATACGGGCGGTTCCTCCTCGAAGGGCACGACATCCTACCCGAACGGGGCTGGAACTACTGCGACGCAGCAGTGCGTGCGCGGTGCGCGGCGATGATGTCGAGCATCTCGTCCACGGTGCGGTCGAGCTCGTCGTTGACCACGATGTGGTCGGCGAGCGCCCGACCGATGGGCTCTTCCTCCTCCGCCTTGCGCACACGCTGCTCGACCTTGTCGTCGGGGTCGCCGCGGCCGCGCAAGCGACGCTCCTGCTCCTCACGCGACGGTGGCAGCACGAAGATCAGCACGGCACCCGGGTGGAGCGCCTTCACCTGGCGCGCCCCGTCGACTTCGATCTCGAGCACCACGTCACGGCCCGACAGCTCACTGCTCGTCAGGTCGGGCACCGGGGTGCCGTAGTAGTTGCCGAGGAACTGGGTCCACTCGAGGAACCCGCCCTCGGCGATGCGCCGCTCGAACGCGCTCCTCGTGGCGAACACATAGGCGTCCGGGGACTCACCCGGACGCTGCGCCCGGGTGGTCCACGAACGGCTCAGCCAGATCGACGGATCCCGCCTGACCAGAGACTTGACGATGGTCCCCTTCCCGACACCGCCGGGTCCGGAGACGATGAAGATCGTGGGCGATGAGGCTTCCATCGCCTCACCGACTCACTTGCCGCCGAGCTGCTCGAGGAGTGCTGCCTTCTGCTGCTGGCCGAGGCCCTGCACACGGCGGTTGTCCGCGATGCCGATCTCCTCCATGAGCTTGCGGGCCTTCACCTTGCCCACTCCCGGCAGCGACTCGAGGAGCGAGACGACCTTGAGCTTGCCGATGGTGTCGTCGTTGGAGGCGAGCGCCTCGGCCAGGCTGATGGAGCCGAGCTTGAGCTTGTTCTTGACCTCGGCGCGTGCGGTACGGGCCTCGGCGGCCTTGGCGAGCGCAGCAGCGCGTTGTTCAGGAGACAGAGAAGGGGGTGTAGCCATACGGCCACCTTAGCCAACCGAGCCCGCCCAAACCCGGCACTTCCGACACCTCTGAGCAGGCCTTTCAGGGTCGGTGGGCTCGATCGGTGAGCGATCCGAGGTCGGTCACGCCCCGACGAACAGCCCATGAGCACATGTCGTCGAACACACGAACCACTGCCCGCGGGTCGACGAAGCTCGCCGTGCCGACCCCGACGGCGCTCGCGCCGACGGCCATCAGCTCGATGGCGTCCCAACCACTCGACACGCCCCCGACACCGACGATCGGCAGGTCACGATGGGCCACGCGCACGTCGTGCACGACGCGCACCGCCACCGGGTGGATCCCGACGCCCGACAGCCCACCGCCACCGGCGCCGAGGGCCGGCCGGAGCGTCTCGTCGTCGAGGACCATGCCGAGGAGGGTGTTGACCAAGGTGACCGCCTCCGCCCCTGCGTCGCGCACCGCTGCGGCCACCTCGACGACCCGGTCCGTGTTCGGGCTGAGCTTGGCCCAACGTGGGCGTCCGCTCCCCTCGGTCGCCTCGACCACCGCTGCGGACAGCTCCGGGTCGTGGGCGAAGATGCCCCGACGGCCCTCGAGGTTGGGACACGAGAGGTTGACCTCGACGGCCACCACCTCCGGCGGGGCTCCACCCATCATGTCTGCGGCACGCCGATAGTCGTCGACGCTGCGTCCCCAGATGCTCGCCACGACACGTGCGCCGGTCTCGACGAGCGGCGGCAGTTCGTGACGCAACCAGTGCTCCACGCCAGGGCCCTGCAGCCCGACGGCGTTCAGCATGCCGGGCCCGGCCGGGTGGACCCGCGGGGGCGGGTTGCCCGCCCACTCGTACGGTGCGAGCGACTTCGTGACCACGGCGCCGACGCTGGACAACTCGACATAGGCGCCCAGTTCGTCGCCGTAGCCCGCCGTGCCCGAGGCGAGCAGCAGCGGGTTGGGCAGCTCGACCGATCCGACGCTCACTCGCGTGTCGAGACCCGACGGGGCCTCCAGCCGGCGCCGCCGACTTCCGCGCGCCCGACGGCTCACCGGGCGTGGAACTCCTGCAGCGAGCGCACGGACAGGTCGCGCCCGTTCTGCTCGGCCATCCCCTGTACCGCAGCGAGCGCCGCGTCGACCGTGGTGACCGAGCTGACCCGGTGGGCGTTGGCGGCCTTGCGGATCCGCTCGCCGTCCGTGCGGCCGCCGCGTCCCTGCGGGGTGTTGATCACGAAGACGACCTCACCGGCAGCGATCAGGTCGACCGCCGTGAGCTCGTCGCCCTCGCTCACCTTGCCGACCACGCGGTCGACGGGCTGGTCGAAGCGCTCGAGATAGGCGGCTGTGCCGGTGGTCGCGGCGATGCCGAGGCCCAGCTCGCGCAGTCGTTTCGCGACGACGAGGCCTGCCGGCTTGTCACCGTCGGCGAGCGAGAGGAACACCGTCCCGCTCGAGGGAAGCACCGTTCCGGCAGCGAGCTCGGCCTTGTAGAAGGCCTTGCCGAAGGTGGCGTCGATGCCCATCACCTCGCCGGTCGAGCGCATCTCCGGCCCGAGGGCGGTGTCGACCTCCGGGTAGCGGCTGAACGGCAGCTCGGCCTCCTTCACGGCGACGTGCCCGTGGGCGGACGGGTCGCGCAGCAACCCCTCGGCGCGCAGCTCGGCGAGCGTGGCGCCGAGCATCACCCGGGTGGCCACCTTGGCCAGCGGCACACCGGTCGCCTTCGCGACGAACGGCACCGTCCGGCTGGCGCGCGGGTTGGCCTCGATCACGTACACCGTGGTGCCCGAGACGGCGAACTGCACGTTGATCAGCCCACGCACGTCGAGCGCCCCGGCGATGGAGCGCACGTAGGCCTCGATCACCTCGACCACCCACGCGGGCAACGTCTGCGGCGGGATGGCGCAGGCCGAGTCACCGCTGTGCACACCTGCCTCCTCGACGTGCTCCATCACCCCGCCGATCAGCACCTCACCGGTGTGGTCGCGGATGGCGTCGACATCGACCTCGACCGCGTCGTCGAGGAACCGGTCGATCAGCACCGGGCGTTCGGCCGACAGGCCGCCTTCCCGGCCGAGGCTCCCGAACCCGGCGAGCTCGGCCATCGCCCGCGCCAAGTGGTTGACGTCGTGCACGATCTGCATCGCCCGGCCACCGAGCACGTAGCTGGGCCTGACGAGCACGGGGAAGCCGATCCGTTCGACGATCGCCAACGCCTGCTCGATGTCCGTGGCCGTTCCCCCGGGTGGCTGAGGGATGTGCAGCTCCTGGCACAGGGCGTTCCACTTCTCGCGGTCCTCGGCCAGGTCGATCGACGTCGGTGACGTGCCCGCCACGAGCTCTGCAGGCAGCAGGCCCGCCAGCTTGAGCGGCGTCTGGCCGCCCAGGGAGACGATCACCTTCGGCGCCACTCCCCCGCTCGCCGCGGTCTCGGCGGCGATCACCGACAGCACGTCCTCGCGGGTGAGCGGCTCGAAGTAGAGCCGATCGCTGGTGTCGTAGTCGGTGCTCACCGTCTCCGGGTTGCAGTTGACCATGACGGTCTCGAAGCCTGCGTCGCGCAGGGCGAACGAGGCGTGGACGCAGCAATAGTCGAACTCGATGCCCTGCCCGATCCGGTTCGGGCCGCTGCCGAGGATGACCACGCGCGGACGGTCCGAGGGGCGGACCTCGTCCTCGTCCTCCCAGGTGGAGTAGTGGTACGGCGTGCTCGCATCGAACTCGGCTGCACAGGTGTCGACGGTCTTGTAGGTGGGGGCCACCCCGGCCGCCTCGCGAGAGGCTCGGACGTGCAGCTCGTCGACACCCCACAGATGGCCGAGCTGGGCGTCGCTGAAGCCCAGGCGCTTGGCCCGTCGCCAGGCGCGGGTGTCCATTCCGGCGATCCCGCGCTCGGTGAGCGCGGCGCGCTCTTCGACGATCATGCTCATCTGGTCGAGGAACCACGGGTCGATCCGTGTCGCCGCATGGACCCGCTCCACCCCGACCCCGCGGCGCAGCAGCTCGCCCACCTGCTGGATGCGGTCGGGGGTGGGCACGGCCGACGCGGCCAGCAGCTCGTCGTCGGCGAGCGTGTCGAGCTGGCGCGCGGCCGGGTCGCAGCCGAGGCCGTAGCGGCCCTGCTCGAGCGAACGCAGCGCCTTCTGCAGGCTCTCCGGGAAGGTGCGCCCGATCGCCATCGCCTCGCCGACGCTGCGCATCTGCGTGCCGAGCACGTTGCTGG
>DAINND010000143.1:0-7919 GCA_036736065.1 Ilumatobacteraceae bacterium | reverse complement strand
TGGCTGCGGAGATGGTCGAGTTCACCAAGAACCAGGTCCTCCAGCAGGCCGGCACGGCGATGCTCGCCCAGGCCAGCCAGATCCCCCAGAGCGTGCTCGCTCTGCTCCAGAACTGACGAGCCCACTCCCGCTTCGTCATGCCCGCAGGGGCCTGCTCCGGCAGGCCCCTGCGGCGCGTCCCGGCCCTGGTTGCGCTGCGGCGCCCGCCCCGGACAGTCCGTACCACGCGGACGTGTCGCGCGTGTGTGGTCGTGCGGGAGGAGGTGAGCGATGTCATCGAGCTCGGCAGTGGGGTTCTCCTCTGGCGGCATCGACGTCTCGTCGATCGTCTCGGGCCTCATGCAGGTGGAGCGCCAGCCCGTCAACCGGTTGATGAACCGTCAGGCGGAGGCCAAGGCGAGGAGTGACGCCTTCGGGCGGCTGAAGACCCAGCTCGAGACCCTGCGCACCGCATCCCGCGATGTCGTGGTCAAGGGCGTCGGCCGGCTCTCGTCGAACGTGTCGAACCCCAGCGCCGCCAGCGTGTCGATCGGGCCGTCGGCAGCTGCCGGGTCCACCTCGTTCACCGTGGCCCAGCTCGCCTCGACCCACAGCCTGCGCACCAGCAGTGCGGTGTCGTCGCCCTCGTCGACAGTGGTCTCCGGCTCGCGCTTCGCCCTGTCGAGCACGAGCGGGAAGCTGGGGTTCACGTCGATCTCCGCCGACGACTCCGTGGCGGCAGGTAGCTACACGCTGGAGGTCACCCAGGCGACCGGGGCGGCGACCAAGACAGGCTCTGCGCTCGGCGCCTCGACGGTGATCTCGTCGTCGAACGACACCCTCGACATCTCGATCAACGGTGTCGCCACGTCGGTGACGCTCGCCTCCGGCACCTACACCGCCGAGCAACTCGCCACCGAGGTCCACACCAAGCTCGGTCCGTCCGTCGACGTGACGTTGACGTCGACGGGGCAGTTGCGCATCAGCACCGTGGCCGAAGGGTCCGCCGCGTCGTTGCAGGTCACGGGGGGGACGGCCACGGCGTCGCTCGGGCTCACCACCGACGGCTCGGCGCTGCTCGGCACCGACGGCACGATGAGGATCGGAGCGGGCGCCGAGGTCACCGTCACGGGCACCGGCCCCGGGACGACCTTCGCCGTGGGCGCTGGTGGTGGCACGCTGACCGTTGCCGACGTGGGCCCGCTGCGGGTCGGCACCAGCACGGTCACCGTCGTCGACACCGGTGACCGGAGCCTCCAGAGCGTCGCCAGTGCGGTCAATGCCGCGAACACCGGGGTGCTCGCTGCTGCGGTGAAGCAATCGGAGGGGAACTGGTACCTCCAGCTCACTTCGGGCTCGTCGGGCACCGCCTCCAAGGTCGTCGCCGGTGGCACGCAGTGGACCACCCTCACCGCCGCCGCGGATGCAGTGCTCGTCGTCGGGTCCGGGCCGGGTGCGATCAAGGTCGAGTCGAGCTCCAACACCTTCACCGACGTGATGCCCGGTGTCACGATCACCGCCACTGCGGTGTCGGCGACCCCCGTCACGGTGAACATCCGACGCGACGAGACCGCCACCGGTGACGCCGTTCAGTCGCTCCTCGACTCCGCGAACACGCTGCTCAACGAGATCAAGGCGCAGACGAGGTTCGATCCTGTCAGCCGCCGCGGCGGGCCGCTCCGTGGCGATGCGACTGTTCGCTCGCTCGCCACGCAGGTGCGGTCCGTGGTCACGGAGAGCCTCAGCGGCCTCACCTACAACAACGTCTCGTCCATCGGCATCACCACCCAGCGCGACGGCACGTTCGCGCTCGACCGGGCACGGTTCGCCGAGGCGCTGCGGACCAACCCCGCCGCCGTGGATCGGCTCTTCCAGCGGGGTGGCTCCTCTGCCGGGACCGATACCTCCTTCGTCGGCGCCGACGACAACACCCTCGCCGGCACCTACTCCGTCGCCGTCACGACCGCGGCCCGACGCGCGACCACCGGTGTGGTCGTGCCGACCGGTGGGAACACCCTCGGTGTGCGGATGGGCTCGACGACCGTCTCCGTTGCCGTGGCCGCCGGGGCGACTCCGTCCGAGACCGTCGCTGCGCTCAACGCCGCCATCTCGGGGGCAGGGCTCGGCCTCAGCGCGAGCACCAGCGGCTCCGGGCTGACGATCGTGTCGAGCGCCTACGGGGCAGCCGGCAACTTCGAGATCAACACCAATGTGGGTGGCGGCGGGTCGTGGAACGCGTACGCCGGCGCCGCCGTGGTCGGGCCGATCGACGGCGTGGCCGCGACCGGTGTCGGTCGCCGTCTGACGTTGCCGGCGGACTCGGCTGCGACCACGAACGCGAAGGGGCTCCAGGTCGACGTGGCCGAGGGAGCCACCGGCACGCTCTCGTCGATCACCTACGCGCCCGGTGCTGCGGCCCGACTCACCCGGCTGATCAGCCAGCTCACGGCGACGAACGGTTCGATCACCACGACCTCGAGCACCTACGAGCGGCGCCTGGGCGATTTCACGACGCAGATCTCGAAGTACGAAGAGAAGCTCGTCGCACGCGAAGAGCAGCTCCGCAAGCAGTGGGCGAGGGTGCAGACGACCCTGTCGGGCCTCGAGGGCCAGCAGAGCTGGTTGTCGAACCAGATCAAGGGCCTCAACCGCGACGGCTGACCCGGCCGAGGGCGACGAGCCCGGCGCACCTGCTTGGCAGATGGCCGGGCCTCCGGACGATCTGCCCGTACATGTTCACCACGAGCTCGACACCGTGTGAGGTCTGCTGATGCCGCCCGGACCCGCCTCCGCCCGCAACACCTACATGAATGGCGGCCTTGCCACGGCGTCGCCGTCCAGGATCCTGGAGCTGGCCTTCGATCGGATCGACCGCGACCTGGCCACGGCGCTCGATGCGATCATGCGCAACGAGATCGAGCGCTGCCATGCGGCGCTGTGCCACGCGCAGGACCTGGTGATCGAGCTCCATCTGATGCTCGACAAGGACGCGTGGGAGCATGCCGACGCCCTGTCGTCGATCTACCTGTACGTGCTCGAGGTGCTGACCCGGGCCAACGTGCGCAAGAGCGCAGCCGATGTTCGCCACGCACGGACGGTCATGGCCGAGATCGGTGAGGCCTTCAGCATCGCTGCCTCGGTGATCCAGCAGAGCCAGACGCTGCCCGCCGCGGCCGTCACCTCGCCGTCTCCGGGGAACAGCTGGACCACGATGTCGTTGCGGGTCTGAGCATGGCCGTGCGGATCCTGCTCCAGCCGACAGCCAGGGGCGAGAGCGCCCCTGCGACCGGATCGCCGTTGCAGCCTGACGTCACCGCCGGTGCCGAGGCTGCGTGGGAGCAGGTCCTGCGGGCCTACGCCGCGGCCCTCGACGAGCACCGTGAGCTGCTGGCCACGGTCGCCCACACCGACCTCGGTGACCTCACCGTCCCGCACTTCCAGGCCCCCGAGGGCCTACCGCCCCTGCCGCAGACGATGCTGGCGTGGGCCGAAGCCCTGTCGCGAGAGACCGACGAGCTCGTGCAGCAGGCCACCGAGTTCCTGTCGCGCAACCGGTCGAGCATCGCTCCGGTACGACTCGGGCGCGTGGCCGACGACTCTCCCTCGTCGTTCGACCAGAAGGCATGACCGGGTCGATGTCGGCCGCCCTGTTCTCGTTCGACCTCGTCGGCCTGCTCTTCGTGGCAGGGGTCGTCGTGCTCGTGGTGAGCACGCTCGGGATGGTGCTCGAGATGCTCCATCGGCGCCGCTCACCGAACGTTGGGTCGCCATATCTCCCAGGTGGCCGGCGTGGTCGGACGTCCCCGGGGCCCACCCCCTACGCCGGGGTGATGCTCTCACCGGATGCGGCGAAGGTCCTGTCGGTCGCCCAGCAGCGCGCCGGCGCCAAGCAGGCCTCGGTCGAGCTCGGTCTCGTCGGCCTCGCCCCGAGCCCGGTCGCGCTCAATCCGGCCCCGTTGGCGCTCGGTCCGGCACCGACTCCGCTGCTCGACGTGTCGCCGCATCTCGAGGCGATCGGCAACTCGGGCCAGGCGTCCTTCGCCGTCGTGGGCGCCGAGCCATCGGCGCAGGGGATCGCGGATGCTGCCGTCGCCGCTGCTGCCGTCGCCGATGCCGGCGCGCGCAGCGCGGCGTCGACGCGCATCGTCCGCCATCTCGCACCGGGTGAGCCGGTGACCACCGAGATGGTCCTCGACGTGCTCCAGGAGCTCGCGCAGCGGGATCCGGAGCGTCTGGTCGCGATCATCCAAGAGTGGCTGCGCACCGACATGCGCGGTCGGAGCAGCGAGGAGCGGCTGTGAGCAGCGCACCACTGGGACGAGCGACCGAGCCGATGCGCTTCGAGCCCCCGCGCCTCGCCGTGTCGACGGGGACCGGCCGGATCGGCAAGGCGACCGTGGGCAGCGGGGCACTCAACGAAGCGCGGGCTGCCGGGCGGGAAGAGGCGCTCGCCGAGGTGGAGCACCTCATCGAGCAGCACCGACGCGCCCGGCTCGAGGCCGAGCAGGCGAGCCGGGTGCTCGGCCATGCGGTCCAGCAACTCCGGATGCATGACATGGAGACGATCGAGGAAGTCAAGCACCAGGTCGTGGCGCTCGCCGTGGCGCTGGCCGAGTCGATCATCGGTCGTGAGGCACAGTCGTTCGACGGGGTGGTGCTCGAGGCTGTGCACCGGGCGCTCGAGCTGTCACCTGATCGAGGCCCGCTGATCCTGCGGGTGAACCCTGCAGACCGCGACACCGTCGCCGATCTCGCGGCGACGGTGCAGCGGCCCGACGAGGTGACCGTCCTCGTCGATCCTGGCGTGGGTCGTGGAGGGTGCGTCGCGCAGGTCGGGGCGCTGCTCGTCGATGCGAGCGTCGAGGCTGCGATCGGCCGCATCCGTGCGGCGTTCGAGATCTGACCCCGACTTGCTTGCACATCCTGCGCTCTCCGCACAGTCCCGGCCATGGTGTTCGCCGACGCTCCTGCCACAGCGTCCGTCCGACCCGCGGGCCGGCCGTTCGACGAGGTGACGACACGATGACCATCAACGCCATCTCCGACAGCGTCACGTCGGCGCTGCACGCGGCTATCGGCGGCCTGAATGCCCGGCAACAGGCGATCGCCTCGAACATCGCCAACGTCGAGACGCCGGGGTTCCAGGCGCGCGTGGTCAATTTCGAGGACAGCCTCCGTGCCGCGATCGCCGACGGCGATCTCGGTCGGATCGGGTCCGTGCAGCCGACCACCACGGAGTCGCTGGCGCCGACCCGCCTCAACGGCAACAACGTCAACATCGACTTCGAGATCCTGGCCGAGCGCGAGAACGTCCTGCGCCAGAAGCTGGTCGTGCAGGCGCTGAACAGCAAGTACTCGATGATGCGCACGGCGATCGGGGGCTGACGGTGTCGGACATGTTCTCCATCCTCAAGGTCGCGAGCTCCGGCATGGGTGTGTTCAAGACCTGGCTCAACGCCGTGGCCGACAACATCGCCAACATCAACAACGTCTCGCGGACCAGCGAGACGGCGTTCCAGGAGCGCTTCGTCAACGTCGCCTCGCGCGTCGGTGCGGACGGCATCGGTGACGGCGCCGTCGTGACCGGCGTGCAGTTCGGCGACCCCGACGGTCGCGTCGTGTACGACCCCAACCATCCGTACGCGGACGCTGCCGGCATGGTCCGTCTGCCGGATGTCGACCTGTCGGAGCAGATGGTGTACATGCAGCTCGCCCAGCGCGGCTACCAGGCCAATGTCCGTTCGTTCGAGAGCGCCCGCGAGGCGTACGAGACCATCCTGTCGATCGGTAGGTGACGACCGTGAGCCTGGTTCCCATCCAGTCCATCTCCTCGGCGCTCGGGCCCGGTGCCCTCGCCGGCATCAGCCCCGTCGGTGGCATCGAGGTGCCGCGGAGCATCGAGGCGGGCGACGGGCCGTCGTTCGCCGACGTGCTCGCCGACCAGTTCGACAAGCTGTCGACCGCTCAGAACACCGCCGACCGCCTGGCCCTGCAGGCGGCGACCGGCGACCTCCAGGCGATCGAGGACTTCACCATCGCCTCCACCGAGGCACAACTCCTCACCCAGCTGACCGTCTCGGTGCGCAACCGCGCCGTCGAGGCGTTCAACGACATCATGCGGATGCAGGTCTAAATGGCTACCGGTTCGTCAGCTTCCCCGCTCGATCGCGCTCGCGACATCGCTGCGCGCCTGACCCCGCTGCAGAAGATCGTCCTCGGCGCCGTCGTGCTCACCGTCGTGGCCGGCCGCCAAGTGCTGTCGCGCACCCACGGGGCGGCGGCGAAGGCCGAGCTGGTAACCGACCTCAACGCCGGGCGCGCGGGGGCGGGGGGGGGCGAGCTCAACACCCGCGGTGTCGCCTACGAGCTGACCGACGCCGGTCGCACCGTCATGGTGCCCCAGGACGACGTCTACAACCTGCGCGTCGACCTTGCCGGCCAGGGTCTGCCTGCGTCGAATGAGGGCTACGCGCTGCTCGACAACCAGGGCATCACGACGTCGGAGTTCCGCCAGCGCGTCGACTACCAGCGTGCGCTCGAAGGCGAGCTCGCCAAGACGGTCTCGGCGCTCGACGGTGTCCGCAGCGCCACGGTGCACCTCGCCCTCCCTGAGGAGTCGGTCTTCGTCGACGAGCCGGCCACGCCGACCGCGTCGGTGCTCGTCACGGCGATGGGCAATGGCTCGATCACCGATGACGAGGTGCAGGCGATCGTCCACCTCGTGTCGTCATCGGTCAAGGACATGCGGCCCGACGACGTGACCGTGGTCGGTTCGAACGGCGCCGTCCTCTCCGACGTCGGCGGTGCCGCTGGCGGCATGAGTGGCACCACCCGCGCCAAGGTCGAGCGCGAGGTCGAACAGTCCATCGCCACGCAGCTGTCGGCGATGCTCGTGCGGATGACAGGCCCGAACAAGGTCGCTGTGACCGTGAGCGCCGATGTCGATCTCGACGAGACCCAGAGCACGTCGGAGAACTTCCAGCCGATCGGTGAGGGCGAGGACGCCACCGGCCAGGTGCTCGCCGAGAAGACCACGGTCGAGAAGTACGGCGAGGCTGCTGCCCAGACCGACACGGGCATCCTCGGGCCCGACGGCGCCACGGTCGAGCAGGACCCGGCCACGGTCGACGTCGGCGAGGGTGGTTATCTGAAGGACGACGCACAACGCGAGTTCGCCCTCGACCGAACGGTGGAGCAGACGGTGAAGGTGCCGGGCGAGATCACACGGCTGAACGTCGCCGTCCTGATCGACGAGAGCGCCGTCACCCCCGAACAGCTCACCGAGATCCAGACGATGATCGCCACGGCGGCCGGGATCGACGTGGATCGCGGCGACCAGGTGACGATCACCCGGATGCCGTTCGACAACTCCGCCAACGAGGCGGCCGAGGCGCTCGCCAAGGCCGAGGCTGCGTCGGCGTCCCAGCAGCAGATGATGGGGCTCATCCGCACCGGTGTGATCGTGCTGGTGATCATCATCGCCCTGTTCCTCGCCTATCGCAGCGCACGCAGCGCCAGGAAGGTGACGGCGATCCCGATCAACCTCGGTGAGCTCGGCGCGCTGCAGCGCCCCTCGCAGACGCTCACCCTCGAGCCGGCTCCGCGCGTCGAGGCGCCCGCGCTTCCGGTCGGTCCTCGTCTCCCGACACCTGAAGAGGAACTGCAGGCGATCGCAGAGTCGCGACCGCAGGAGATCGCCAACGTGCTGCGGATCTGGCTCGACGAGTCGAAGGCGCGCCGCTGATGTCCGAGCCGATGACGGGCGCCAAGAAGGCCGCCATCTTGATGCTGTCGATCGGGGAGAGCTACTCGGCCAAGGTGCTCTCCCTGATGAACGAGTTCGAGGTGACGGCGCTCACCACCGAGATCCTGAAGGCGCGAAGTGTGACGCGCGAGGAGCACGAGGAGCTCCTCGAGGAGATCGCGCCGCTCCTGCTCGC
>DAINND010000142.1:0-7953 GCA_036736065.1 Ilumatobacteraceae bacterium | reverse complement strand
GATGCAGAAGCCCCACGTGCCGCCGCTGAAGCGTCCATCGGTGATGAGCGCGCAGGCGGCGCCGCGGCCGGCGCCCTTGAGCGCGGCCGTCACGGCGAGCATCTCACGCATGCCCGGACCGCCCTTGGGTCCTTCGTAGCGGATGACGATCACCGTGCCGGGCTGGACCGAACCCGAGAGGATGGCGTCCATCGCACCGTCCTCCCCGTCGAACACCCGAGCCGTGCCGACGAACTGCTTCTGGTCGTCGGTGAGACCGGCCACCTTCACGACTGCGCCCTTCGGCGCGAGCGAACCGGACAGGATGACGATGCCGCCCTCGGGGTTGATGGGCCGGTCGAGCGGGCGCACCACGTTGCCGTCGGCCGCAGGCGGATCGAGCTCGGCGAGGTTCTCGGCCATCGTCTTGCCGGTGACGGTGAGGCAGTCACCGTGGAGCAGGCCGGCGTCGAGCAGCATCTTGAGCACCACCGGCACACCGCCCACGCGGTCGAGGTCGGTCATGTGGAAGCGCCCACCGGGCTTCATGTCGGCGATGTGCGGCACCTTGGCGGCGATGCGATTGAAGTCGTCGAGGTGCAACTCCACACCAGCCTCGTTGGCGAGCGCGAGCAGGTGCAGCACCGCGTTCGTCGAGCCGCCGAGCGCCGAGAGGATGGCGATCGCATTCTCGAACGCAGGCTTGGTCATGATCATCCGCGGGGTGATCCCGAGACGGAGCAGGTTGACCACGGCCTCGCCGGCCCGGCGGGCGTCGTCCTCCCGACGGCTGTCGACGGCGGGCGGCGACGCAGTGCCGGGCAGCGACATGCCGATCGCCTCGGCGATCGAGCTCATCGTGTTCGCCGTGAACATGCCCCCGCATGCGCCCTCGCCGGGGCAGGCGTGGCGCTCGATCTCGGTGAGCTCCTCTTCGGTGATGGTGCCGAGCGCGCAGGCGCCGACCGCTTCGAACACGCTCGTGATGTCGAGCGCCCGACCGTCGTACTGCCCGGGCAGCGTGGAGCCGTTGTAGACGAACACGCTCGCCAGGTCGAGGCGGGCCGCGGCCATCAGCATCGCCGGGATGCTCTTGTCACAGCCGGCGAACCCGATGAAGCCATCGAGCCGCTCGGCGTGCACCACGGTCTCGACCGAGTCGCAGATCACCTCGCGGCTCACGAGCGAGGCGCGCATGCCTTCGTGGCCCATGCTGATGCCGTCGCTCACCGTGATCGTGCCGAACTCCATCGCGAACCCGCCGGCGGCGCGGACGCCGACCTTGCTGGCCTGGGCGAGCTTGCGCAGCGTCATGTTGCAGGGCGTGACTTCGTTCCACGCCGAGGCGAGGCCGATCTGGGGCTTCACCCAGTCGTCGTCGGTCATGCCGATGGCTCGCAGCATGGCTCGAGCGGGTGCCTTCTGGATGCCGTCGGTGACGTCGCGGCTGCGGGGCTTGATGTCGACTGGGGTGTCGTTCGTCTCGGACATGCGGCAAATGTACTCCGCGACCCCCACCGGCACGCCTGCAGCCGGTGCGGCTCAGCAGGTCGGGCACGTGGGTCGGGTCAGCCCCACACCTTCACGACCGAGGTCGGGGCCATGCGCAGCGCGACGATGTCGTCCTCGGCCCACAGCGCGCGCAGCGCTGCGTTGCGCTCACCCTGCTCGTAACGGTCGATCATCGCATGCGTGACCCGCTGGTCCGGGTCGTCGACGACGGTCACGACGCCGCGGACCATGTAGCCCTCGCGATCGTCGGGCAGGCCGCCCACCGTGAGTGCGGCCCGAGGTCGGGCGAGGACGTTGCGCGTCTTGCGCGAGGTCCGGGCGGCGATCATCACGACCTCGTGCGCGCCGTCGGCCGCTGATGCGATGTCGTACCAGATCGGCACGTTGTGGGGCACGCCGTCGTCGCCGATCGTGGCGAGGTAGCCGAAGCGGGGCGCTCCGAGGAAG
The DNA here is from genome assembly GCA_036736065.1 of Ilumatobacteraceae bacterium. Classification (GTDB taxonomy): domain Bacteria; phylum Actinomycetota; class Acidimicrobiia; order Acidimicrobiales; family Ilumatobacteraceae; genus VFMC01. Next base: position 6,015 of record DAINND010000142.1, on the reverse strand, counting down.
GCGAGTGCTGCGTCAGTGAGCATGAGCGGTCTCCGAGGTGTGGGCGGGAGCGTCGAGGTGATCGATCGGGGCGGTCAGGCCAGGGCGCGCGATGCGCAGTGCGAGCAGCGACAGGCCGAGGCCGACACCGCTCGCGACCGTCACGTCGCGCAAGGAGAAGCGGTCGGCGAGCTCACCCTGCAGGTAGACCCCGAGCGGGTAGGCCGCACCCAGCAGGAAGTTGTTGACGATCATCGCCCGGCCGCGCTGTTCGGCGCTGGCCGAGCGCTGGGTGATGTTCGTGCAGGTCGACAGCGTGACCATGTAGCCGGCGCCTGCGAGCAGCACGAGCGGCGCTGCGCTCCACAGCGTCGGCGCCACGCCGTAGGCGATGAGCACCGGCACCATCGCGCCGGCGGCCCACAGCAACGCCCGGCGCGTGCCGATGCGCGCCACCAGCGAGCCCATGGATGCGCCAGCCAGCACCGCGCCGATGCCCTGCGCGGTCACGAGCAGGCTGGTCCCGTCCTGGTCGGAGCCGAACACGTTGGTGGCCATCTGTGCCGTGAGCCCCATGAACGGCGAGCCGAAGAACACCACGAGCGCCATCAGCGGCAGCATCGCCCGCACGGGTGGGGTGGAGCGGGCGAAGTCGAGCGAGTCGCGCACCGCCACCCGGATGCTGCGCCGCACCGGCGGCCGTCGGGGCACCGGGGCGAGCAGCACGGCGACGATGACGCCGACGAAGGAGGCGACGTTCGCCCAGAGAGCTGCGGGCACCCCGCCGATCGAGATGGCGATCGCCGCAGCCGTCGGGCCGAGGATCCGGCCCAGGTTCCACTGCGTGCTGGCGAGACCGATCGCCCCGACCAGATCGGCGGGTGGCACGAGGTCGGGGAGCATCGCCTGGAACGACGGCCAACTGATCGCCGACGCGCAGCCACCGAGCATGGCGAGCAGTGCCAGGTTGCCCGCGGTCGCATGGCCGCTGCTGACCAAGAGCGCGACGCCTGCGGCGACGAGCGCGAACACTGCGTTGGCGCACGCGACCACCCGGCGACGATCGAAGCGATCCGCCCAGGCGCCACCCAAGGGGCCGAGCAGTGCCGTCGGCAGGAAGCCCGCAGCAGCGACGAGCCCGGACGCACTGGCGCTCGAGGTGTCGGCGACGTAGTACGCGAGCGCGGTCGTCTCCATCCAGGTGCCGATGTTCGACACCAGCGCACCCGCCCACACCAGCCGGAACCCGCGATGACGGAACGGTGCGAGGGAACGAGCGACCATGCGGTGGCGACACTACCGATGACAGCGCACGTGCTCCGAGAACGACGGACGCCGCAGGCGAACCTGCGGCGTCACGACGTGGTGGAGCTGACGGGAATTGACCCCGTGACCTCTTCATTGCGAACGAAGCGCTCTGCCAACTGAGCTACAGCCCCGAGGTCGGTCGTGAAGCCTAGCGGCACGAGCCGCCGGTGCACACGGCTCGTGACGACCCGCTACCAGCGGACGTCGGCGTGGCGGATGTCGGGGTGGCGGCTGTCGAGCTCGTACTGGCGGAGCTGGGCGAGCTTGTAGACGTAGCCGCACAGCGCCACGAACGAGAAGGCGAAGGCGTAGACCCAGAACGACGACGCCGTCGTCGCGGCGAGGAAGAGGGCGAGCCCCGTCGTGACGACCAGCAGGAACAGCACGTTGGCGCGACGCCGACGGATGGCCTCGCGCCGGCTGACGCGTCGGGCCGGGGCGCGCCGGGTGGCGCCGGTCGTGTCGTAGGCGGCGCGACGCTGGAGCCCCCCGGTCGGGGCCGTGTCGACCATGATCCGCTCGTCGGCGTAGGTGGTTGCGTGCGACTGCACGACCCGGCGCGTCGCCGCCGACGGGCGGGCGCCCGACGAGTGGGTCAGCGGGCGGGCCATGCCACGCATCGGAGCCATCTGCCGGGTCGGCACGGTCTTCTGCAGCGTCGACAGCTGGCGTCGGAAGTCGGACACCGAGGACCCCGGGCGGTTCTCCAGGCGCGACCGGAGCAACGGCGGGACCAGCACTGCAGCCCAGGCGGCGGCCACCGCGAGCAGGACGATCCGGTTCATCTCAGACCCGCCCCTCGTGGGCCTCGGTCGGCGCCGGTTCGCAGTGGATGGTGGTGTCGAAGGTGGTCATGTGAAGCAGTGATCCGATCAACTCGGGTCCGGCGCACACCGGCCCGATCGCGAGAACATTACGATTCTACTACATTCGTGACAGGGTCCGACACATCAGCGTCCGGAATGACGTGACCAGCGTCACTCGGTCGGCGGTAGACGCCGGATCGACCTCCGGTCTTCTCCCACAGGGCCAATTCCCCGATCACCATCCCCCGGTCGGCCGACTTGCACATGTCGTAGATCGTGAGGGCAGCGACGGCACACGCATGGAGGGCTTCCATCTCGACGCCGGTGCGGTCGACGCAGTCGACGGTCGCCTCGATCGCCACGAAGTCGTCGCCGATCTCGAAGTTGAGGTTGACGGCCCCCACGAGCAGCGGATGGCACAGCGGGATCACATCGCTCGTCCGCTTCGCGGCCTGGATGCCGGCGACTCGCGAGACTGCCAGCACATCGCCCTTCTTCACCTCACGGTTGGCGATCGCCGCCGTCGTGGCCGGCTGCATGAAGACCTTGCACCGGGCGACGGCGCGCCGGTGCGTGGGCTCCTTCGGCGTGACGTCGACCATCCGTGCCCGGCCCAGCGGGTCGAGATGGGTGAACTCGAGCTCGCTCATCGAGGTGATGGTATCGCTGGGCTGTTCCCGGCCTGGGGATTGCGGTGCAGGAGACGGGCGGCGACCCACCCGATCGCGAGCACGAGGAGCCCGCCCACCGCATCGAGCCAGAAGTGGTTGCCCGTGACCACGATGGTGAACATCGTGAGCGTGGGGTAGCCGAGCACCATGGCCGTTCCGACGCCGCGGCGCGTGAGCGGCCACATGGCGAGCGCGCTCCACGCCGCCCAGGCGACATGCAGGCTCGGCATCGCCGCGTACTGGTTGGAGACCGAGGTGATCGCATCACTCTGGAACGACCACGGGCCACCGATCTTCGCCAGCGTGTCGACGTAGCCGAACGTGTCGTCGGCGGCGTAGGGGGCGACCCAGGAGTCGGCGACCACACCGTCGGGGCCCGGTTCGCGCAGGTCGCTCGCGATGCAGCGCCCGCCGAACTCGACCGCCGGCGGCGCGCCGTCGGGGCAGGGCGCATCGAGCAGCCGCGGCGGCATGAGCGGGAACAGCGCATAGCCGACGATCGCCACGCAGGTCGTGACGACGATCGTCGTGCGCGCCCGCGGGTAGAGGTCCGGGCGACGGATGAACAACGCCACGAGGACGCCGATCGTGACGGCGAAATGGGCGATGCCGTAGAACGAGTTGAGCCCTTGGACGAGCCAGCGCATGTCGACGAACCACGACTGCACGGTCGGCTCGATGTAGAGCCCGATCGCCTGCTCGAGACGGATGATGGTCTCCGCGTTGCGGAAGGCCTCGTGCGGGACGCCGCCCGCTGCGATCTCAGCCGACCCGAAGAGGTTGCGCGTCAGGGTGTAGATCCCGTACACGCAGCCGATCACGAGGAGTTCAGCCTTCCAGGACACACCTCGGAGGCCGCGGGAAGCGACCGGTTCGACCACCTGGGAGCGCAACCGCCGATCTGACTCATCGTCCGCGCCGGGCGGATGAAGTTGACCTGGTTGATGTTGTGCCCCGCCCACTTCGTGCCCACGGCCCGCTGGATCTCGGCAGCCAGGTCGTCGTCGGAGCACCCGTTGCGCATCATCGAGCGCAAGTCGAACTCCGAGGTCGCGAACAGGCAGGTGCGGAACTGGCCTTCGGCCGTCAGCCGGACGCGATCGCAGTCCCCGCAGAACGGCTTGGTGACGGTGGGGATCACCCCGACGGTGCCGCGGCCGTCGAGGTAGCGCCAGCGGGCGGCCGGCGCTGCGCCCCGCGCCGGAAGCTGCTCGAGCGGGTAGACCGCGGAGATGGCCGCCACGATGTCGTCCTGGCTGACGACCTTGTCGTGGAGCCAGTGGCCGGTCGCATCGAGCGGCATGAACTCGATGAAGCGCACCTCGACGTCGTGCTCGCGGCCATAGGCGGCCAGGTCGACGACCTCGTCGTCGTTGACGCCGCGCGCGATGACCGCGTTGACCTTCACCGGCCCGAACCCCGCCTCCTTCGCAGCCTCGATGCCGTCGAGCACCCGCGCGAGCTCGTCACGGCGGGTGATCTCGATGAACCGCTCGCGGCGCAAGGTGTCGAGGCTCACGTTGACCCGGTCGAGCCCGGCGGCGCGCAGCTCCTCCGCGAGCAACCGGAAGGTGGCGCCGTTGGTGGTGATCGACAGGTCCGGCTTGCACCCGGCGAGCGGGGACGACGAGTGCGCCGGCACGCGCAGGCGGGCGAGCTTCTCGACGAGCACCGGGAGCTTGGCCCGCACGGTCGGCTCACCACCCGTGAGCCGGAGGCCGTCGACCTCGAAGCGCTCGACGAAGATCCGGGCGAGGCGCTCGATCTCCTCGAAGGTGAGCAGGTCGGCGCGAGGGAGCCACTGCATGCCCTCTTCGGGCATGCAGTACGTGCAGCGGAAGTTGCAGCGGTCCGTGACGGAGACGCGCAGGTCCCGGATGGTCCGTCCGAACGGATCGACGAGATCCATCTGATCAGTCTAGGCCGAGGACGATGACCCCGACCGAGGCGTGTGCAGGCACCCCGTCGCCGTCGGGCAGCATGGCAAGCGCCGTCGCCGCGGCGGTGGCCGCCAACTGGTGGCTCCCCTGCCCGCCGACCGATCGGACGTGGTAGCGGCCGTCGGCCCCGAAGCCGCCGATGACCCGTGCGTAGTGGGTCTTGCCGTCGCGTCGACGACGCAACGGCTCGTCGGCGATCCCGTGCACGACAGGGCGCTCGACCCGCGGGTGCCCGGCGATGCGCCGCAACCCCGGCCGAGCGAACAGCTCGAAGCTCACCATCGAGCTCACCGGGTTGCCGGGGAGGCCGAACACCGGCACCTGTCGACCGTCGGACGCGACGAGGAGCCCGAAGGCGAAGGGCTTGGCGGGCTTGATCGCGATCTGCATCCACCGCATGTCCGCGATGCGTCCGAGCACCGCCTTGACGACGTCGTAGTCACCCATGCTCACACCACCGCTCGTCACGACGGCGTCGCACTCATCGGCGGCTCGGCGCAACGTGGCCTCGAGCAGCGCCTCGTCGTCACGCACCACGCCGAGGTCGACGGGGCTGAGACCGGCTTGGGCAACCAGGCCGAGGAGCATCGTCTTGTTGCTCTCGCGGATCTGGCCGGGACCGAGGGGCGAGCCGTCGTCGACGAGCTCGTCACCGGTCGAGAGCACCGCGACGCGCGGTCGGGGGATGGCCACCAAGGACCTGGCGTTCACACTGGCCAGCACACCGGCGACTGCGGGCGTGACCAGCGTGCCGGCCTCGAACAAGACGGTGCCGGCCGTGACGTCGTCGCCGACGCCGCGCACGGCGTCACCTGGCTGGACGGCACGGCGCACCAGCACCCGCGCCCCTCCGTCGAGACGTTCGGTGTCCTCGACCATCACTGCGGCATCGGCCCCGGCTGGCATGGGCGCTCCGGTCATGATCCGGATCGCCTGGCCCGGGCCGAGCACCCGGTCGGTGTGGGCCCCGGCGGCGACCTCGTCGACGACGTCGAGCTCGACGGGCGCCCCGGCGACGTCGCCGGCGCGCACCGCGTAGCCGTCCACAGCGGTGTTGGCGAACGGCGGCACGTCCTCGACCGCCACGACGGGCTCGGCCAGCACCAGGCCCGTCGCTGCGTCGATCCCGACCGAGCGCGCCGGCAGGACCGGGCACCGCTCGAGGACGTGCTGGAGGGCCTCGCGCTCGGGGATCACGCCCGGCACGGTACTCAAGCGCTGCGACGCTGGCACACTGGGCGGGTGAGCTCGTACCTCCCCGTCGGCGTCGACGGCCGCCTCGTGCGTTGGTCGACCTGGGACCGAGCATGG
>DAINND010000141.1:0-7955 GCA_036736065.1 Ilumatobacteraceae bacterium | reverse complement strand
GGAGCCGTGCTGGCCGAGCCCCTCGTACGGAGGCAGCGGCTCGTCGGGCCCGACGGCGCCGACCTCGCGGCGCAACGCGACGAGCTCACGTCGCAGGCGCGCTCGCTCGTCACGCAGTCTCGCACGGAGCAGGTCGCGGTTCATCCGGCTCACGCTGCGTTGTCGATGGTGAGCCCGGGCAGGGGCACGAGCTCGGGCTCCGGGGGTGTCGCGCTGTTCCCGAGCGGGACCCACCAGGTGACCGTGGTCCCGACCGGTTGCCGTGTCGACCACGAGCACCGCCCTCCGCGTGCGGCTGCGCGCTCGCGCACGTTGCCCACCCCGAGCCCACCGATCGTGGCGGTCGGGCAGCCGACGCCGTCGTCGTCGACGGTGAGGGTCAGCCCATCGTCGGCCGAGGTCACGTGCACGTGGCATTGCGCGGCGCGCGAGTGGCGCACGACGTTCGAGAGCAGCTCACGGCAGGTGCTCGCGAGCTCGAGGGCGAGGTCGGACGGCAGGTCGTCGACCGGGCCGTCGCCGACGAAGCTCGGTGCGCTCGGCAGCACCCGGCCGGCCTCGGCCACCGCGGCGCGCAGCGCCTGCACCGGTCCTTCGAGCAGGGTCCGCGGTGCGCGCATCGCGAAGATCGTCGCCCGGATCTCGCGGATCACGTCGTCGAGCAGGTCGATGGTCTGTTCGACGTGCTCACGCGGGTCGGTGGCAGCGAGTGACCGCTGCAGGTGCAGACCCGCCGCGTAGAGACGTTGGATCGCCGTGTCGTGCAGGTCGCGAGCGATCCGCTCACGATCGAGGGCGACGGCGTGCTGGAGGATGTCCTGATCGGTCACGGCGTCGTTCTAGCTATCGCCCGAGTGTGCGGAGAGTCCGGAACGCACCACTTCGGGGCACCGTTGGGACCGTGCGCCATGTCCGATCGGGGTGGGCCCCGTGGCGCGTGAGGACACTCGGCGACGGGTGGCGGGAGAGGTCACTCGAGATGGGACCGGACGGCTCTCGTCGTCGGGCGGCTCCGGCGGGAGGCTGGAGGGCGTCCACCGAACCGTCATGGAGAACACACGAGGGAGACCACATGAGCACCGTCCTCGAACGCCGAGCAGACACCTGGCCGCAGCGCCTGTCCGACTGGTTCGACGTGCCCGACCTGGCACGCTGGTTCGACCGCGTCGGACGCTTCGACGAGTTCATCCGCATCGAGGAGTCGATGCACGACGGCCAACTCGAGATCCGGGCGGAGCTGCCCGGGATCGATCCCGAGCGGGACGTCGACATCTCCATCGCCGACGGGTTGCTCACCATCCGCGCCGAGCGCAAGGAGGACAGCTCCGTCGAGACGGCAGGGCGGCGCCGCAGCGAGTTCCGCTACGGCGCGTGCACCCGCACGGTCCCGGCGCCCGACGAGGTTCGGGCGGCAGACATCAAGGCGACGTACAAAGACGGGATCCTCACCGTCGTCGTGCCGATGCCCGCCAAGCCCCAGAGCCAGGTCGTCAAGGTGCCGGTCACCCGCGAGTGACGTCGCGGCCGTCGGTCCCCGGTGCGCTCGCACCGGGAGCGCGAGGGGGTGGGGGAGACTCCACCCCCTCGTCGCGTCCGGAGCGAGGGTGCCCTGCTCCCTGCCGCCGTTGCGAGTGCAGCCGGATCAGGCCGACTGCTTCGCGCGCACGGCGTACACCGCCGCCTCGGTGCGCCGCGTCATGCCCAACTTGCGCAGGATCGAGGAGATGTAGTTCTTCACCGTCTTCTCGGAGATGTTCACCTTCGAGGCGATCTGACGGTTGGTGGCGCCCTCGACGAGGTGCTCGAGGATGGTGTGCTCGAGCGGGGTGAGCGAGGCGAGCCGGGGGTCGATGTTCGGCCGCGGGTTGCGCAGCCGCTCGAGGATGGAGCCGGTCACCGACGGGTCGACAAGGGAGTCGCCCGTGGCCACTCGGCGGACTGCATCGACGAGCTCGTTGCCGCGGATCTGCTTGAGCACGTACCCGGCGGCACCGGCCATGATCGACGCGAACAGCGCTTCGTCGTTGGCGTGCGAGGTCAACATGAGGCACACCACATCGGGGAAGCTCGAGCGGATCTCGCGGCACACGTCGACGCCGCTGCCGTCCGGCAGTTCGACATCGAGGATCGCCACCCGAGGTCGCGTCGCCGGGATCCGTGCCAGAGCATCGGCACAGGTCCCGGCTTCGCCGACCACGTCGACGACCCCGCTGGCCTCGAGCACGGCCCGGACGCCTTCGCGCACGACCAGGTGGTCGTCGAGCAAGAAGACCTTGACGGGGTCGATCGGATCGGATGACGGTTCGTTGGTCGGTGCTGACATGGGGCCAGTACACGCCCCGCGCGACCATTGCGACCAGGGACTTTCGGACAGCTGTCCCGCCCCGGTCGGCGTGCCTGTCGCGACGTGTGAACCTGCACGCGCCAAGATGGGAGCCGGCGTTGCGGCCGCGGGTCGCGAGCGAGAGGAGCGGTGATGGCGGTCGGATACGAGCTCGGCCTGCACGAACTGGGTGACGGATGCTTCGCCTACCTCCAACCCGATGGTGGCTGGGGATGGTCGAACGCCGGGCTGGTCGTGGGCGACGGGGCCTCCCTGCTGGTCGACACGCTGTTCGACCTGGCGCTGACGGCCAGGATGCTCGAGTCGATGGCGGCGCACACCGAAGCGGCCCCGATCGCAACGGTGCTCAACACCCACGCCAACGGCGATCACTGCTACGGCAACCAGTTGGTGCACGGCGCCGAGGTGATCGCCTCGAGCGCGACCGCCCACGAGATGCGCGAGGTGCCCCCGTCCATGCTGGCAGCGCTGAACGCAGCGCCCGGCGAGGTGGGCGAGCTGTTCCGGTCGTTCTTCGGTCCGTTCAGCTTCGACGGCATCGAACTGCGACTTCCTGACCGGACCTTCGACGACCGTCTGGAGTTGGAAGTCGGTGGACGGATCGTCGAGCTGATCGAGGTCGGACCGGCGCACACGTCCGGCGACACGCTGGCCTACGTTCCCGACGCCGCCACGATCTACACGGGCGACATCCTCTTCATCGGCGGCACGCCCATCGTGTGGGCCGGGCCCCTGGCGAACTGGGTGGCGGCCTGCGACCTGATGCTCGGCATGGACATCGAGACCGTCGTGCCGGGCCACGGGCCGATCACCGACAAGAGCGGCGTCGCCCAGGTGCGCGACTACCTGTCATTCGTCGATGCGCAGGCTCGACAGCACCAGGCCTCGGGCGACGACGCCTGGGAGGCGGCGCGCGCCATCGCCCACGAGATCGGGGCCCGCCCGGACTTCTCCGGATGGGGCGAGTTCGGCCGCATCGTCGTCAACGTCGAGACGGCCTACCGCAGCCTCGACCCTGCGCATCGCACCCCGGACGTGGTCGAGCAGTTCCGGCGTATGGCCCGCCTCGAGTCCGGCCTCGGCCCCGGTGGCTGATCCGGCCTCGGCGGTGCCGTCGGGTGCCCGGTGCGCGTCGGCCCGGTCGGCGGTGCGTCGGTGACCGAGGTGGACGTCGTGGTTGCCGGTGCCGGCCCCGCTGCGCTGGCCCTCGGCGCAGCCTGCGCCGCAGTTGGTCTCGATGTCCGCACCATCGGCCCTGTGGGCCCGTGGACGGCCACCTACGGCGCATGGCTCGACGAGCTCGACGGGGTGGCCACCGACTGCGTCGCCGAGACCTCGGCGATCGAGGTCGTGGTGGGTGAGCCGTCCGGTCGCGGTGACGGCTCGCTGCGCAGGGCGCTGCCGCGCCCCTACTGCGTGCTCGACAACGACCGCCTGCGGCGGGCCCTCGGCACGGCTCCGCACATCGATGCCGCCGTGCTCGGCGTTGCGCACGGTGTCGACCACCACGTGGTCGACACCACCGCCGGGCGGGCCCGGGCGCTCGTGGTCGTCGATGCCACGGGCGCGACACCGCGGCTCGTGGCTGCACGTTCGGGCCGGACGAACGTCGGCACGGCACCCGAGCAGACCGCCTACGGCGTGGTGCTCGATCATCGGCCGGAGCGGATCGGTGGGTCGGCGTCGGTCCTGATGGACTGGCGACAGCCGGCGGGGCATCGACCCGGGGCGCCGGCGACCTTCCTGTACGTGCTGTCCCTCGGTGACGGGCGGTGGCTGGTCGAGGAGACCTCGCTCGCTCGGCGCCCGGCGGGCGGCCACGACGAGCTGCGCGCGCGGCTCGCCGCCCGGCTGGGGCAGGACCCGACGGGCCGCGCCGAGCACGTGGAGCTCGTCACCATCCCCATGGCTCCGGGTGTGCCGCGACGCGCGCAGCCGGTCGTGGGCTTCGGGGCCGCGGCGGGCTACGTCCACCCGGCGACGGGGTACTCGGTCACTGCGTCGTTGCGTGCCGCGCCGAGGGTCGCGACAGCCATCGTCGCGGCGCTCGAGTCCGACGCGCGGGCCCGGAGCTCGCTGGTGTGGGACGCCGTCTGGCCGACGGCGCACCGGCGCTCGCGCGCGCTCCACGACTTCGGCCTCGCAGCCCTGCTGCGAATGGCTCCTGATGAGCTGGGCAGGTTCTTCGGCGCCTTCTTCGGCCTGCCCGTGGAGCAGTGGTCGGCCTACCTGCGCGTGGACGTGGAGCCAGCGGAGGTCGTGCAGGCGATGCGCGCCGTGTTCATGGCGCTGCCATGGTCGATGCGGGCTCGTCTTGCGGTGGGGAGCCCGCTTCCGTTGGCTCGTTCGCTGCGCTGATCCGCCGGGACCGGATCGACCGTCGCACTGCCACCACCCAGCCGACCGCGGCGCACCCGGCGAAGAACCACCACTGGAACATGTAGGACAGGTGCGGGCCCTCGTCGATGGAGGGGGCCGGCACCGGGACGGGGAGCTGTTGGTCAGGGTCGACGAGATCGAGATAGACCGGAACCGGAGCAGCAGGAAGCTGCTCGGCCATCCGCGCGATGTCGATGCGCTGCATCTCGGTGAGCTCGCCTTCCGGGTCGGACAGGCCGCCGAATCGGCGCGGTTGCGACTGGCGTAGCCGTCCGGCGATCTCGACCACACCCTCCGGAGGCGCCGTCGCCAGATCTCCTGCCCCCGGCACGAAGCCGCGGTTGACGATGAGCAGCCGGCCGTCGGCGAGCTCGAGCGGGGTCACCACGTTCACCCCGGCTCGGCCGGCCTGCGAGCGGGTGACGATGAGCACCTGCTCGTCGGGCAGGTAGCGGCCCACGGCGGTGACTCCACGCCAGTCGATCGAGGCGGGGTCGGCCTCGCTCCCGGGTGGCCCGACGACTGTTTCGACGGGGGCGATCGGCTCGGCTGCTCGTGCGGAGACCACGGCGTTGAACTCGCGCCGATCCTCGAGCCTGCTGCGCTGCCAGAAGCCGAGCATCACCATGCCCGCGACGCCGAGGGCGACGATGGCGTGGAAGAGCAGCCAGCGAGGGCGGAGCAGGAACCGGTACATGGCGGGTGCGAACGGTATCGGCCGCGTCCTCGGCTCAGGTGTGGTCCCAGAGCATCCGGTGCGGATGCTCGCCCGACAGGAGCGCCTGGGCCGGTGAACGGCGGTCGATATGGCCGATCAAGCCGCGGTAGACACCGAACCCGCAGAGCTCCTGCAGCGCCGGGGGGAAGCTGGAGACGAGCTCGAGCGGGAGGCCGAGCTGCTGGTTCTCCTGCTGGCGGACCCATCCCGCGCAGTAGTTCATGGCGATGCCCACTCGAGTGCGGTCGGTGGTGTTGGCACCGCCGCCGTGCCAGAGCGAGCCGTGCCATACGAGGATGCTCCCCGCAGGCATCTCGGCAGGGATGCTGTCGTAGTGCTGGCCGTAGACGGGGGAGTCGGCGGCGAGGTGCGTGCCCGGGATCAGCCTCGTCGCACCGTTGGCCTCCGTGAAGTCCGTGAGCGCCCACATGCTGTTGGCCACCGTGGCCGGATGCGGCTTGGGCAGGGGCATCACCTGGTCGTCGGCGTGGATCGGCTGCGCCGACTCGCCCGGCCCGATCGCGATGCTCGACAGGCTGCTCACCAGGCACCCGTGACCGAGCAGGTGCTCGATGAGGGGCAGGACCCGGGGGTGCAGCGGGACCTGCTGGTAGAGCGGGCCGTGGGCCAGCAGGTTGTAGACGCGAGTGGTGGCGTACCCCTCGAAGCCGTTGCGACCGGGTCCGATGCCCAACTCGTGCTCGAGCCGTCGGAGGTCGTCGAGCAACTCCGCGGCGAGGTCGAGGTCGAAGGCGTCGTGGACGATGGTGTAACCGTCGCGCTCGAGTCGTTCGACGTGGGCCGAGTGGTCGGCGAGGTCCGGGGCGGGTTCGAGTCCGGTGCTCACGGACCTGACGCTACTGTCTGCGTCCATGGCACGAACCGCGCCGACCGTGGCGATCGTCACCGGTGCGGGCAGCCCGGGCGGCATCGGTTTTGCCACAGCGCGTCGGCTCGCTCGTCGCGGCGCCCATGTCGTGCTGGTCGGCACCACCGAGCGAGTGCTCGGGCGGGCCGACGAGTTGTCGACCGAGGGGCTCGCCGCCACGGGCGTGGTCGCCGACCTCCGCGACGAGACGGCCGTCGCGGCGATGGTGGCGACGGCGGCCGGGCTCGGCTCCATCGACGTGCTGGTCAACAATGCCGGGATGACCTCGCTCGGTGCAGGCCGCGACGTCGACCGACGGGTCGAGCACCTGACCATGGTGGAATGGGACGACACGCTGCGGCGGAACCTGTCGACAGCGTTCCTCGTGTCGCGCGCGGTCGTCCCGGCCATGCGCCGTCGTCGCCGGGGTCGGATCGTGAACGTGGCGTCGACGACGGGGCCGCTGGCGGCCTTCGAGCGCGCCGGCGCCTACGCCGCGGCGAAGGCAGGGATGACCGGGCTCACGCGTGCGCTGGCGTTCGAGGTGGCTTCGGCGGGCATCACCGTCAACGCAGTGGCGCCCGGCTGGATCGACACGCCGAGCGCCACCGCGGCCGAACGGCGCGCCGGACGAGCGAGCCCCATCGGGCGCAGTGGCACGGCGGACGAGGTGGCGGCGGTGGTCGAGTTCCTCACCAGCCCTGATGCGTCCTACGTCACGGGCACGCTGGTCGTGGTCGACGGCGGGAACTCGATCGCCGAGGACCACGCGTCGTTGCGGCAACGCTGATCGCGGGCAGCGGCGAGTACCGTCGGCGCCGTGTCGGGCGATGTCGTGCCGCCGTGGTTGACCGCCGAATGGGTGGCGTCGGTGCTCGGGCGCGAGGTGCCCTCCATCCGGATCCGACGAATCGGCGACGGTTTGGTCGGGATGAACCTCCGCGTCGAGCTGCTGGGTGTCGATGACGCACCGTCGTCGGTGGTGGTGAAGGTGCCTGCGCCCGAGGAGACCAGTCGGGCGACCGGGGTGAGCCTGCGCAACTACGAGCGCGAGGTGCGCTTCTACCGTGAGCTCGCAGCGACGGTCGACATCCGGATCGCGCAGTGCCACCACGCCGAATGGGACCCTGCCGACGGCTCGTTCGTGCTGATGCTCGAGGACCTCGCGCCGGGGGTGCAGGGTGATCAGCTCGCCGGATGCTCGGTCGACCAGGCGCGCACGGCGGTGGTCGAGCTGGCCCGCCTCCACGGGCCACGCTGGGACGATGCGGCGTTGTCGGGCATCGAGTGGCTCAGTCGGCGCAGCGCTCCGGATGCGGCAGCTCGCGTCGCCGAGCTGTGGCAACGGTCCGTGCCATCGTTCCTCGAGTCCTTTGCCGACGACCTCGCTGCGGACGAGCTCGAGCTCATCGACCGAGTCGGTCCGCGCGTCGCGGAGTGGCTCGAAGGTCGTGAGCCACCGTTCACGCTGGTCCACGGCGACTACCGCCTCGACAACCTGCTGTTCGCGTCGCCTGCCGGCGGCTCTCCCGTCGCGGCCGTCGACTGGCAGACACCGGGCCCTGCCCCCGCGCTCGCGGCCGTGAGCTCCTTCCTCGGCGCCGGCTTGTTGCCCGGCGACCGCCGCGCCTCCGAGCGGGCGATCG